>JBCCQC010000285.1:0-6061 GCA_039024535.1 Chloroflexota bacterium | reverse complement strand
TACCACTTGGCCACGTCGCCCTACCTCAAACAGTATAGGGGTCGCCGGGGTGGGATTCAAGCCCCATGTGCCACGTATACGGATTTTATATGCCAGCGTGGGGCCGCGCCTGTGAAGAAAGTTTCATGGGCAATAGCAGCGGATACTGTTACCATACGGTCATGTTGCAAAAATTCAGTGCGGCGGGCTACACAGCGCCTGCTGCCCACACAGGGAGATAAAACGACTATGAAAGCTATCATTCTTGCCGCCGGTATCGGCAGCCGCCTGCGCCCGGTCACGCTTACCACGCCCAAGCCGCTGGTACCCGTCGCCAACCGCCCGTTGATTGCCTACGCGCTGGAAATGATCCGGGAGGCAGGCATGGACGAAGTGGGCATTGTAGTCAACAGCATGGAATCTGCCGTGGTCAAGCGCATCGGCGACGGTGAAAAGCTCGGCGTAAAAGTGACGTACATCGTGCAGGAGCAGCAGCTCGGCCTGGCGCACGCGGTGAGCCTGTGCCAGGACTTTATTGCTGATGATACGGCCTTTGCCATGTTCCTTGGCGATAACATCTTCCAGGACAAGATGGAAAAATTACTGCGCGAGTTTGAATCCAGCAATTGGGAAGCCGCCATTGCCCTTGGCGAAGTGCCCGACCCGGAACGCTTCGGGGTAGGTGTGATTGGCGAGGATGGCAGCATCACCGAACTGCTGGAAAAACCGAACCCTGCGCCGTCGAACTGGGCTGTGGCCGGTGTGTATCTGTTCCGCACGCTGTCCATTTTTGATGCGATCAGCAAAATCAAGCCTTCTGCCCGTGGCGAACTGGAAATCACCGACGCGATTGACAGGGTGATTAAGTCTGGCAAGCCAGTACAGGCCTACAAACTTGACGGCTGGTGGATTGATGCCGGTAAGCCGAAGCCCATTATTGAAGCCAACCAGCTTGTCATGAGCGAAATGCCCTATGCCCCGGCCCCGATCAACGATGGCATAGACGAAAACAGTGATGTGTCGCCGCGTGTGATACTGGGTGAAAACGTGGAGATTGTGGGTAGCGTGGTGCGTGGCCCCGCCATCATTGGTGACAACGTGAAGATCATCAACAGCTATGTGGGGCCATACACCTCCCTCGGTGACGATGTTCACATCGAGAACAGCGAAATCGAAGCCAGCATCGTCATGCGCGGCAGCCGCATCCTCAACATTCCGGGCCGTATTGATAGCAGCCTGCTGGCCGATAACGCCGTGGTCGAGGCTGCCGGGGGTAACGTGCCGCGTGCGCAGCGTTTCGTCCTCGCAGAAAACAGCGTGGTGCAGGTCGGCTAACTTCTTCTATACACTTATACGCTGGCAGCGCCGGGTCACTGCCAGACCCGGCCTGTATGCATATTGCCCCGCCCTATGCAGAGGTAACGACCTGCACGCCCTGCTTTTCAAACCCGGCAATGGCATCCTCGGCCAGCGCGTCGAAGTCAATTTCTGGATGCACCACCGATGAGGTGAAGTCCTTTAGCAGGTGAATTTTCTGGATGATCTCCGGGCGGTCACTGAACGTGTTCACCAGCGATGCGGTTGTTGCCAGCACGCAGTGGCTTTTGGCCTGCCCGGTGATGTAAATGCGGTCGTAGGTCGCCAGTTCGTCTACAAAATCGCGGTTGATGGTGCCCAGCGGATGACCCGGAATTTTTACTTCTGGCTCCAGCATGGAGTAATATTCCGTCTTCGGGATGGTGCCCTTGGTAATCATCTGCGGGGCAGATCGCCGCGCCGCACTGTGGTAGGCAATAGCCTCATACAGGGCGGGCATCAGGTTATGGCCGGGGGTGCCTATCAGCGTATGGAACGGCCAGATCATCAACTGCTTTTTCGCTTTTCTTTCCAGTTCCTTCACATACTGCGTGCTCCAGCCCTGTTCATACAGCGGCCTCCACGTCCCGGCGGCCACGGCGTCCGCGCTCACAACCGTATATGGGGCCGGGTGGTTGCCGTCAGCATCAGCCCACCACAGCGGGTGGAAAATCTGAATTGGCGTGTGGCTGTCTAGGGACGCCGCAATGGACGTGATGGAGCCTGCGTTGTTGTAAATCCACTCGATGGTGTGCTGTGTGTCCTCTACAGCACCGGGTACAAACAGCGACCCTGACGGATGCGCAAAGTCCACCTGCACATCAATCAACAGCAGCATGGTACGTTCGGTGTCTTCGCTGGCCGGGGCCATACCGTTACTACTGCCAGCGGCAGTCGCAGCGGGTACATCTGGCGTGTAAAGTTCGCCCACGCGGGCCGCGTCATAAAAGTCCGGGAATGTCATGGTGGGGTTGTCCTGGTTGTTTATCGACAGATGCCCCCATTATAGCGGCGATGGCCGATTACCGGCTATCGTACAGGTCTCGGAGGGTTTGTACATCGGCGGCCAGCATGTCGTTAGCAATAGCGTGGTCTGCCACCAGCATCAACTGTTCCACATCCGCCTTCGGGATGACACCGTGACTGATGTGCTGGTCAATGTAGACTGCACCGTGGTCGTCCATCGTGAACACGATTACCACACGCAGGGCGGCGAAGTTTGTGTTCGTATCCGGCGCGGCGGCCTCGTCCAGGATGATGTTGTTGGTGATGTGGGGGCGTTCGTTTCTCTCATAGGCCTGCTGTACGTTGATAAAGCCGGTGAAGTCGCCCTCGTCGAAGGTCGCTTCCGTCATGTTTACCATATCCATGACGTTACGGGCGCTGTCCAGCGCCATACCGCGCTCTGCCCCGGTTACATCCAGCGCCAGGTGCAAAAATGTTACTGCAAATGCGTCACTCATCGGCCAGCCCCTTCTGTGGTGAGCCACGGTAGCCCGTCACCGTTAATAATTGTTTCAGATTATCTATGATGCACACAACAATCAAGAGAGGGTTTGTCTGGTTAATCAGACAATTAGCCAGCGTGTGACGGCGCCAGCAAAGTCAGCAGTTCGGTGGTAGCATTCTCGCCCCGGTAGTGGCGCAGCAGCGGCTCCAGTTGCCCCATACACAGCACCGCATCTGGCAGCGGCAGCGCGGCAATAGCAATCAGCAGCGTGTTCCACAGCATATCGCGGGTGCGCGTATCGTCATGGTCAACGGTTGCCAGCCACAGGGCCATACTCTCCTGTAACAGCGCAGCCCGGTCTGTGGGATGTGACGCGGCAACAGCGGCCTTCAGGCCATCGCGCAGCAGGCTGGCCTGTGTGGGCAGGTCTGCACCCATGTGACGGGCACGGTCAGTTGCCAGCAGCGGGGCCAGCAAAATAATCGCGCTGGCCTGGTCATACTCGTCCATAATGGAGCCAATAACCATACCCACAACATGCGTCAGGTCATGTTCTGCGCCGGGGGGCAGCAGGGGCGCGATAGTCGCCAGCGCACTGGCACGGTCGTAGCCACTTTCCACGGTTTTCAGCAGCTTCCATGCCTCGCCCACCAGCACCGGTCGCTGTGATGGCGGGCTGTTCTGCGCCAGCGCAATTATTGCGCTCAGGCGGTCATAGGGTTCAGTGATGCTGTGTGCAATGTCGATGGCTTCCGGCAGCAGGTCTGGTGGCAACAGCGACGCCAGCCCCATCAGGGAACGCGCCTGCCGATACTCGTACTGGATTTCATTCACGGTCGTGAGCATCTGCCGCAGCAGGGTGTCACGTTCCTGTTGTGGCAGGCGTTCCACAAGGGCCATGCACGCCGTAAGCTGCTTCTGTGGTTCGCTGATGGCCTGTGCGATCTCCAGCGCCCGGTTCAGCATAGTCTCCATCAGGTATGGGCCAAGCATCGCCAGCGCACGGGCCTGTGTGCCGGGGTTGCGGATGTGTTCGGCGGCGTCCAGCGCGTTGATGAGTGCCTGCTGTTGTAAGGGCACCGGCAGCATATCCAGCAAATTGACCAGCGCCGTCACACGCTCAAAATCGTGCGACAGGGTTTGTGCAGCCCCCAGCGCATCCAGCACCGTTTGCTCACGGGCATGTGGTGGCACATGACGGGCGAGAGCCGTCAGCGCGTGTGTTCGGGCGTCCACTGCTTCTGTTGTGTGGGCAATGGCAAGGCTGGCAACCAGCATATCTGGCGGCAGGGCGCGGGCCAGCTCTGCCAGCATACTGGCGCGTTCGTGTTCACCGGGCAGGCCATGTACAGCGGCCAGGGCCTCCCCCTGTAGTTCTGACGGCAGGTGTGGGGCCAGTGCCACCAGCGCCCGTGCTCGGAACTGCCTGCGCGGGATGTTCACGGCCACGGCAAGGGCGCGTTCCAGCAATTCCGGGAATTCGTCCCATGAGCGGGCCTGCTCTAGGTATGGTGCAAACGCCACCAGCGCCTCTGCCCGTGCTTCTTCCCCCATAATGCCCTCAATCGCAGTGATAACATGGTCGCGGGCCTGCTTCATGAACGGGCCGGGTAACGCCCGTGCCAGCGCGGTCATTGCCCGTACCCGCTCCTCCGGCGTTTCAATGTGGATGGCCGTCATTAATGCCCGTCGCGCCAGCGTGGGCGACAGGTGATCTACAAGGCTGGCAAGCATACTGGCCCGTTCGGTATCGCTGCGCATCCCGTCGATGGTTTCCAGCACTCGCCGTTGAATATCCACAGTGATCTGCGGCGGGACGTACTGTGACAGCGCAATAAGGCTGCGGGTACGCGCTTCGGTACTGTCAATAGAGCGGGCGATGTCAAAAACGGCCATAAACGACGCCGGGGGCGTGCTCTGGATGCGGTCAACCAGCGGGAGCAGCCGGAACAGGACTCGCGCCTGTACACTGGCCTGCTGTACCTGTGGCAGGCTTTCCAGCAGCCGTTCCACAATGGCCCGTTGCTTTGCCGGTGGCAGATGAGCGGCGACCTGCGCGAGGAGATCACAGCGGGGGTCGGTTTGTGTCACAGCTTCAATGTGCTGTACCAGCGCCAGCAGCGCCGCCGGTTCCAGTCGGTCGGCATGGGCAACCACAACCGATAACCGTGCCGCCTGCGCGGTCGGGGGTACATCTGCCGGAGGCGGTAGGGGCAGCACATGCTGGCTGCGTGCCAGTACCTGCTTGAACTGTGGCTGTATCTGTTGCACCTCCGGGAAACCCGACAGGGGCGGCGTGACGGAAGCGGTAGGCTGCGGTGTGGTACGGGTAGACGCCATGTGGTTTATCTGCTGCTCCATTCTTACACTAGATTGTATCAGAGCCGCCCCCCGTCACTGATCAAATTTTGTTCAGAAACCTGTGAACAGCCTCTATGAATGCAGTACGATGGGCGTTAAAACCGTGGTCAGCGTCGTCAATGCGCACATGGGTTACACTATCCCCGTTCAGCGCATCTGCATTGTAAACGGGCACCGTGTTATCCCCCGTCCCGTGGATGACCAGCACCGGGCGCGGTGCAATGTGTGCCAGTGCTTCATAGGGTTGCATGTCCGTACCCATCTGCTGCCACTGTGCCAGCAGCCCGTCAACCGTAGAGCCGTGCAGCAGTGGTGTGATCCCCTCAAAAAACGACATTTCCATCATGACCTCGGAGAAGTCGGCAAAGCCACTGACCGACACCACCGCCTTCACCCGTGCATCGTCCACAGCGGCCAGCAGTGCCGCACGGCTGCCCAGGCTGTACCCCAGCACGGCCACACGTTCCGGGTCTACCGGGCGCGGGGCGGCCTCGCTCAGTACATAATCCAGTGCGGCGCGGGCATCCCGAACCTGTGTGGTGGCGTTGTAGTCCCCACCGCTGCCCCAGCATCCTCTGAAGTACAGCACCAGCACATGCCAGCCATCGTCACGTAGCCAGTTTGCCAGATCATGATTTTGCTGGCTGCCGGGGATGCCGTGCAGCAGCAGCGCAAACGGGGCCGGGGCTTCCGTAGCACAGAGGTAGTAAATACCCACAAGGTTGTGTGTGCTGCTATCGTCGCCTGTGATGGGGAAAAATATTGCGTTGGTACTGGGGGATGCCATGTGTGTGCCTGTTTTTTGTGTGAACAAATGGAGAGTTACTCTAGCGCAGGCCGTCCACCATCACAACAGTTTAACGAACAGAATAGCTAACTACTACTTGACCAAAAAAGTTATCATGGATATAAGCG
>JBCCQC010000284.1:0-6077 GCA_039024535.1 Chloroflexota bacterium | reverse complement strand
GCATGAGTGGTGATATTTCCGCAGGTGTTGCCGTTATCAACCAGGCGACTAACGAGATCATCTTTGTCGGCGGGATGCCATATGGCAATATCCTCATCAGCCAGATTGTTTTCCCAACAGATGGCACCTACGCTATCGGCTTGTTCCGTCTGGATACCCCCACATTACAGGGCACATCCGGCGCGGTGCAGATCAGTATCGAGTAACATCGCACAACTCGGTCGGGGCGGGCCACCGGCTTGCCCCGGCACAACATACCCCCTTTGCGGCTGCGTGAAAACAATCTCACATGCGCGTGCATATGCTCACCCGCTCGCCCCCGTCACATGATACCCTCTTATTACCACAACAGGAGGCCACCATGCACACATTCTGCCGAAAAACCGCCAGCAATCACCGAACACCGCCGAAAGCAGGACCATCCCCCGCCGCAATACCGTCAGCCGTTGCCGGAACCCGTCAGATTGAGCATAAAAAGTGTGCAACAAGCACGCAATCACTGTCTACCCACAAAACCCGTTCAACGTTTAATGATCGGCGGCGGCGAAACGTGGAAATAGCGCCGCCACCGCCGTCAATCGTCGTCATCGCGGTCGGGTCTTTCCACAGCAGCAACGTATCCACGCACAGACCGGCCAGCAGTGGGGTTTCACATGCTACGCATTCTCATTCGTGGGCATGTTCTCCAGTGACGTTTCCACATAGTCTGGATTGTCGCGCACCATCAGCACAGAGCAATCGTCGCTGCGCGGGTCGGTGATGTGGTCGTACAGAATGCCGCGCACCACAAACCCCTGCTTCATCTGCGGGGTCAGCGTCGGGTCAGTGAGTTTGCCGTCGGCCACATGCTGCACATAGTCCTCGATGCTGTATTTCTTGCGATGGCGATCATACCCCGGCATCATCCCGCCGATGATCTCGCCGCGCAGGTTCAGCCGCCGCACTGTGTTCATACGCACGCGGTACATCCTTGAGGCAATGCGCCGCCGCCGGAACTTCGGATGCACGGACATATCAATGCCATACAGCCAGTCGCCGTCGGGTTCGTGCGTGGTCAGCCAGCCGTTATCCGTCAGTTCCGCAAACGTATGCTGAATGTGGTCAAAGTCAAAATTCTGGCGGATGGCACTGCACGCCCCCACCACCATGTTACCCTCCGGGTGGCGCAGCACAGCCATATACTGCCCATCCGGGAACACTTCGATGTGCTTACGATAGTTCGCGGCACTGAAGCGTTCGTCGTCAGTGAGCGTGGGGAAGATAATTTTTTGCAGGTCATCCAGCGCATCGGCATAGTCGGGCGTTATCACACGGATTTCAATGGGAAGCGGTTTCGGTCGTTTGGTCGTGGTCATATGCGTTAAATCGTTTAAATTCACCTTAAGTGCCCCGCATTATACCCGATCTTTCCGGGGGTTCAGTTACAAACGCCGCACCAACCGCTCATACATCTATTGCACACCTCTAACGCATACCCCCTTAACCCGCTGCGCAACGTGGTGTACACTGCATGGTCTCTGCATACGCAACTTGAGGTGAAAACTGCCCGGTGAATGAAATCGCTCGCGCTGTTTACGGTATCCCTCAGTACGACGCCGATGCACCCGACAACGGCCTGCAACTCCTCGCCCACTCCGATGGCATTTCCTTGCAGGTCGCAGATACATGGCGCACCAACGCGCCGCTCAAACCCATTGCCGCCGGCGAACGCGCAACCGGCATCTTCAACACCAGCGACCGGGACTTCATCGCCGCACGTGCCCGCTATACCGCCGGTGACGAAGAACGGCCCATCTACACCTACATTCACATCCCACGCAATGACCTGCGTGCAATAAACGGCAACATCCGTCCTGTGCTGATGGATCCGCCGGACGACGACAGCACGCTGCCCGGTCTGCGCCACATTAAAGAGGCGCTGACTTTGCCGTGGGGTGACGAGGAGCGTAGACAGGCCTTTGTGCAACTGCTGGATGTGTTCGGGAACAACATAACCGCACTGCTTTCTCTGCTCAATGCCGCGCTCGGCCAGCGGCGATTGCTCATTCTAGAGCACGAGGGCACCAACGAAGATCGGCTGGATATTGTGCAGGGGTTGATGGCCCTGCTGCCAGAGCCAGTGCGGGCAGATCTAACCTTTAGCACCTGTACCCCCGGCGTTACCGACCTGACCCAGGCGCGGGTGGTGTTCGGGGAGGCACGGCGCAGCACCCGCCACGCCATCACGTGGGGCAACCGGGCAACCGAACTGGACGACGTAGCATGGCTACCGTATGTGGAGATGCTGCTGGGCTTCTGGCAGGGGGAACCCGAACCGTTCCTGAGCATGATTGATACGCTGAACCCGCTGGCGGCGGCCCTGCCAGCAGAAAAAGACGCCGTTACCGGCCTTGCAGACCTCACCGCACGCTATGCGTTTAACGTGCGGGTAACCGCGCTGGCCGAGAACACCCCCGCCGACGAACTCAAACCCGCACTGCGCGAAGCGGAACGCATCCCGACAAATTGGCAGCGACAGTATGCGGCGCTGCTGCTGCCCCACGCTCTTGAAGCGCGTGATACCGAGGCAGACAGCCTGATTGCCCGCCTGATGGATACTGACGCGACCATTGATGACGAAATCCAGAGCAGCATGAATGCCATTCTGGACGACTCGCCTGACCTCGTGTATGTGTTTATGCGGCAGCGCCTGGGCGAGGGCAAAGATGCCCGCTGGCTACGCCGCCTGCAAACCGCCGCCCAGCACTCGCTGGATGTGGCGCTGGACAGCGGCGATACCGACCTGATTACAAGCTGGCTCAAGCTCATTGCCCGTGAACCGGCGCAGTTCAAGCTGGCGGACATGCTGCGTGATGGTATTTTCACGGCGGTGCCACTGGCCCGCGACGACGAACAGCTTGCGCTGTCGCTGCTGGTGCTGGCGGCACGGTTCGCCGCCCCCGTGCTGGATGAACTGCTGCGCGACGATGAGTTGATTGCTGCCCTGCCGCCGCCGCTGCCAGCCGCCTTTACCGAACATGACCCCGATGCTATTGCCGAACTGCAACAGCACAGCACCAGCCTGTTTCTTGCCGGTTTGTACCGGGCGGCGCACACCCGCGCCAGCGATGCGTTTGAGGCCGGGACTATTGAGCGGTTGTGGGCGCTGCACGAGGGGGAGCAGAAGTACAACCGCGACGCCCACTACACGCCAGACGCCACGCTGCAAATCTGTGCAGAGACAGGCGCAACATGGCTGCCCCCCGCCGCGCTGGAAACACTGCTCAAGTTTGTGCTGGCCGACCGCAACGACCGCCTGTTCGCCACCTTTACCACGCAGCTTGCACAGCACGGCACGCTCGGCGTGCATCTATCCGGGGCGCTCATTCGCATTGGTGCCAACGTGAGCAACGCGCTGGACACAATTGCCATGCTGGTATCCGCTAACAAGCTGAAGCCAGACGCCGCGCTGACGGTTTACGTGACGCTGCTGGATGCATGGGGCTGGAACGAACAGACCCGCTCATTGATGGATTCCTCTGCACGGCTGCTGACGCAAAACAGCGACCTGACCCTCCCCGTTGCCACACTCAACACCATGCTCGATACCGCCGCCACGCTCCGCGACGAAACAATCGCCCGTGCGTCTGCGCTCAAGCTGATGGAAGCGCTGGCTGATGAGGAAGACAGTGTATTTGCAGAGGAAGTGCAGCGGATTTTCAGTATGCTGGCGTGGAGCACCACCGCCCGCGATGCACTGCTGAAGTGGTGGCCAGAGTTTGTGCGGCGGCAGCCCACCCCCCGGCTTAACCGCATTGATGCAGAACTGGCGGGTGCCCGCGTAACCGAAGATGCACTGCAAACGTTACGTAGTGTGCTGGCACTGCGCCGATTAATTGGCAAGCGGGATGTAGAAACTTTTGCGAAGGACGTCAACACGGCCTACGATGTGCTGGAGACACTGGCAGAAGCCTTTGACCCCGGTGAACGTGGCGGTGGGAACAACGCAAACTTCGACCCGGAGACGGTGCGCAGCGTGCTGGCACAAATGAGCCAGGATCTTTCCCCACAGCAGCGGCAGATTCTCTCCAATGCGTTGAAGGGGCTGGCGGCACTGGTGGCCCGCATGGGCGATAACCGCAGCAAAGCCGGCATCGGGCGCACGGCAGATAACCTCGACCGGCAATTACTCACCGGCGAGACTACCCCGCAGAGTGCCGTGGACGCCATGAAGTGGATTGCGGGTGTGTTCAGCGGGGCAAACCACGCAGACCACGACTGACGAATGCCTGCCCGGTTACGTCAAACGTCTGACGGCTGCCGCGCCTCTGTAATTTCGCCGGACAGGTACCACACGTAAATGCGGCCATCGTCGGCCCCCACCACCAGGTCACCCGCTGGCGTAAAGTCCAGCGCCAGCGGGTCGCCGCCACCCGTGTCCAGTTCTGCAAATGTTTCGCCCGTTTCGATGTTGATTATCAGCACATCAATTTCATCGGTTGCCAGCGCCAGCAGGTCACTGCCGGGGCTGAACGCGACATCATGAATCTGGCCCAGTGCATTATCCCCCTGGTTTTCGAAGATGCGCAGCTTCTCCAGCGTCTCGGCATCCCACACGACCACCTCGCCGTCTTCCCCTACCGTCACCACTTCACCGCCAGTGTCATTGATTGCCATTGCGACAATCACCCGGTCATTGTGGTTGGCTACGTCGGCCTGCTTATCCGGCGGTGCCACAGATAGGTACCGATACGCCGTGAAATCGCTCAGCACATTCTGTAGCTCGCCTGTGAGTTCAATGTCGTTGTTCGGGTCGTCATCCTGGTAGCTGAGCATCGCCGCATTGTAGGCCAGTACGTCCTCCGGCAGGTCAGCCACAGCCTCAAAAATCGCATCGCGCCGAACTGTCCAGCGAATCAGGTTTCCGGCCTCATCGCCCGTCAGCAGGGTGTACTCGTAAATGGGGCGTCCTTCGTCCGTTTCTCCAACTTCCGCTACACCCGGCAAAAAAGCAACCGAGGTGTAGCGCACCCCTGCCGGGTTTGGCAGTTCTACTGGCATGTCGCCGAACATAGGAATATTGCCGAACTCCTCGAACATGGCTTCAGTCACTGCTGGATCCTTCACGTAGTACACGCGCAGCGTTTGCCCCACCACCAGCGCCCCGATGACGGTATCACTGGCATAAACAATATCCCGGATGGGTGTGCCCTCCATGTTCTGGATTTTGGTTTCGCCCGTTTCTGCATACCACGTAAATGACCGGGAATCGGTGCCGCTGGTATAAAATTCCTCATTATTTGGGCTGATGCCCACGTCAATCACATCACCGGCATGGGCTTCCAGTTTGTAAATCTCCTCGAGAGTGTCCATTGCCCACACCCGTGCATTGTCGTCGCTGCTGCCAGTAATCAACCGATCACCATCTGTACTAACGTCCAGCGAGAGAATAGCCTCATCGTGAGCCTGCACATAAAAGTCCGGTGCGTTTGCCGCTGCAAACAGCCCCTCATCCAGTGCGAAAAACACCACCCCGCCAGATAGCACCACCGCTGCCAGCAGTGCCACAGCAAAGCCCCACACACGTGCAGGCCGGTTCTCATTTTTCCCCTTCGGACTGTGCAACTGCTCTGAGGAAATGCCTTCTACCACAGTTTCGCCATCGAGTGATGGGGTTGTCGTTTTGCTGATGGGCGGGGCGTTATAGTGGGCTTCGGCTGCGGCCAGTTTATCTACCTGTGTGGTACTCATCTCGCCGTCACCGCGTGGCACCCGCACACCCGGTATATCGTCTGCCGCCACCCCCGCAATTGCCTGATTCAGCGCATCTGTAATCTCGGCAGCGGAGTTAAAGCGATCTTCCGGCTTTTTCGCCATCCCCTTCTTGATTACAGCATCCACGGCGGGCGGCAGGTCGGCGCGGTGCGTGGACGGAGGTGGCAGAGGATCGGCCACATGCTTGAAGATGATCGCTACGGGTGTATCTGCATTGAACGGAATCACCCCCGTCAGCATCTCGTACAGTACCACCGTCAGCGAATACAGGTCGCTGCGGTGATCCAGATCAATGCCCTGGCCCTGTTCCGGCGACATATACG
>JBCCQC010000283.1:0-6097 GCA_039024535.1 Chloroflexota bacterium | reverse complement strand
TTCGAGGCGGTCATGGGCGGGGGGTGGGGTGTCTGTGAGTGCAGAGATTTCTGCCCGCCACTCCGGTGACATGTTGATCCTGGCGGCCTTCAGGGATGGTTCCCGGTGTGCTAGGTTGCGTGCGCCGATGATGGGCGCGGTGACTGCCGGGTGTGCCATTGCCCATGCTACGGCCAGCGTGACCGGGTGAACCCCTTCTTTGCTGGCGTAGGCTGTAAACGCCTCTGCGATTTCGTAGTAGCGGTTCTGGCTGTAGCGTTTGGTGTATGCGTCGTTTTCTACAATGCGGCCTACATCGGGGCGGTTTGTTGTGGAGTATTTGCCTGTTAGCAGGCCACCCCCCAGTGGGCTGTACGGAATGACGCCGATATTTTCTGCTTTTGCCATTGGCAGCAGTTCCACTTCTGCTTGCCGCTTGACGAGGTTGTACATGGGCTGCATACACTCAAAGCGGGCCAGTTTTTCCGCTTCTGCAATGCCTACCGCTTTCATAATCTGCCATGCGGCCCAGTTGCTGACTGTCGGGTAGAGTATTTTGCCCTGTGTGACCAGATCATCAAGGGCACGCACGGCTTCTTCGATTGGTGTGAGCGGGTCAAACCTGTGGATGAAGTATACGTCGATGTAGTCGGTTTGCAGGCGGCGCAGGCTGCCTTCTATTTGCTGCATGATGTGCCGGCGGGACATGCCCCGGTTGTTGCGGCCTTCGCCCATTTGTGAGCAGACTTTGGTGGTAATTACCAGTTCCTTGCGGAGGTCATGGATCAGGTCGCCAAGAATTTCTTCTGAGCGGCCCCCGGCGTAGACGTTGGCGCAGTCGTAAAAGTTGATCCCGGCGTCCATGCAGCGGTGGAACATATCGGCAGAGGTGGTCTCGTCGGCGGTATCCCCGAAGGACATGGTGCCAAAACACAATCGAGACACACTCACGCCGGTGCGCCCCAGAGTACGATATTCCATAGGTCAGTTTACTTTCTGTGGTGAATGCTATAGCGCGGATTGTAGCGAGTGCGATGCATACCGACAAACTGTATACTGGGCCGAATGTATGTAAGCTACAGGATGCAAATATGATCCGACTGACCGTGATGTACAACCTGCCCCCCGGCACCGACGAAGCTGAGTTCCTTGCGTGGCGACTGGGCGAACATCAGCAGAGCAACGCCACCCAGACCGGTGTTATCCGCACGGATTTTGCCAGAATTGACCGGGCATGGCCGCCAGAGGCTACGCCGACGCACCGTTTTATGACGATTGCCGAATATGAAACATGGGAGGCGTTTGAGGCGAACTTTTATTCGGAAGCAATGCAGGCATCGCTGAGGCAGAACATGGACAGGATAGCAGATGCGGTGTTTCTGGTCAGTGAGGTGTTGACTTCGACGGAGGAGGGGTAGTGAGTGGCGGGGTACGTGATGCCGTACCCCGGCCAGAATGTGCTAATTGTAGCTGATCGTTTGCCAGGTGCCGCTGCTGCCGCTGATGTCTACACCGTAGCGGGTGTTGCCAGGCCCGAGGATTTCCAGGGAGTAGGTAGCGCTGTCCACGCGGCCACCGGTTTCGTAGCCAATTTCATTTGCGAGCGGGCAGCCAAGCGAACCGGAGCCGCCGATGCTATCCCACACGAGGCCAAAGCCGCGTACCGGCGTGAGGGAACAGCCGTCAGAGTCAATTGAGGTGCTGCTGCCATCGGAGAAGGCGTCGCTGTAGACTGTGACGGTGCCGTTGCCGCTGGCAACCGTGTCGCCGTCTTCGTCGGTGGTGGTGCCGCTATCCAGCACCCAGATCTGGTCGGTGTCCTGGAACCAGACCATGACGCCAAACTCAAACGGCTGCCATGCCATGTACACGGTGCTGTTGATGCCTGTGTCGGCAGTGGTGGTGCTCTGTGCAAAGCCAGCCTGTGTAGAGATGAGCAGGAAAAGAGCCATTGTGATGGCAACCATTGATTTTCGCATTGTGTAAACTCCTTTTTCAATGTTGCTTACTGCCCACACTATACCATGAATTTTGTATATACCCCATTACCCGCTGGTACCGGGTACGGGTTTCCAACAGGTTACTGACGCGGCGTTAACGGGGCAGGGTGAGCCGCATGTAGATGACGGGTTCGCGTTGGGTGGCGCTCAGGTTCATGTCAATCACGCGGTTATCCACAAAGCCCAGCCGCCGGTAGAGTGCCGCTGCCCGTGGGTTACTTTCTGCTGCGCCAATTTCTATGCACCCGGCCCGCAGGGTGTGGGCGTGCCGCGTGAGGTACTGAATGAGTGCGGTGCCATAGCCCATTGAGCGATATGCTTCTTCTACGTACAGATCGCTGATTTCTGCACAGCGGGGCCACAGCGTAAGCTGCCCATAGCCGACGATGGTGCCAGCAGCAGCCGTGACGACTGCGCCGGTACCGCGCCGGTCGGCCTGGTTACGCACGACCCGCCCAATCATCCAGCGCCCTACGTCATGGCTGCGGTCTGCCCAGCAGCAGCGCATCAGCGGTTTAAGGTCGTTGGGGGTAACGTCACGAATGGGAATGGAAGGTGCCGGGGGGCGCAGCGCGGGAATGTCCGGGGTCATGGAGTTGTCACTTTGTACTGAATAACAGGCGTTACTTTGTGCAAAAATTAACGATTCTCGACAAAAAGGTCTCAGTCTGTAAGAATATAGCCGCACCGAAACTTAAACCTCATGCCTGACTACGTTAAATAAATCTTAACCCAAAAATATTTCAAAAGCAGCGCCAGTTTAGATTGTTTTGTACGCACGTGATTCGAAGGTGGGTGAGCAGATGGACGTATGTGTAATCCAGGGTGATGGTATTGGTCATGAGGTCGTACCCGCAGCAATCCGCGTGTTGACCACAATTCTCCCGGACATCAATATTGTAACGGCAGAAGCTGGGTGGGAAACCTTCCAGAAAATCGGGGAGCCGATTCCCGATGAGACGATCCAGATGGCACAATCGGCAAAAGCTGTGATCTTCGGGGCGGCTTCGTCGCCGTCGTACCCGGTAGAGGGCTATAAATCCCCGATTGTGCGGCTGCGTAAAGAAATGCAGGCCTTTGCCAACCTGCGACCGGCCCGTTACCTGCCGGTGCCGACCGCACGCCCCGGTGTGGATATGGTGGTGGTGCGGGAAAATACAGAAGATCTGTACGTGGGTAAAGAAACCCGCGAGGATGAGGGCGACCGTATCGTCGCGCAGAAGATCATTACCCGTGGGGCTACCCAGCGCGTGGCACAACTGGCCTACGATCTCGCTATCAGCACAGGACGCCATAAGGTAACTATTGTGACTAAAGCGAACGTTCTGCCACAGTCTGATGGGCTGTTCCGGCGGGTGGCAATGGAAGTGGCGGCTAACTACCCGGAAATTGAGACGGACGAACTGCTGGTTGATACGGCTGCTTACTGGATGGTGAAAGAGCCAACCCGTTTTGATGTGATTCTTACGCCGAACCTGTATGGTGACATTCTATCTGATATGGCGGCGGCATGGGGCGGGGGCCTGGGGCTGGCACCCTCTATTAATATTGGCGATGGTGTGGCTATTGCGGAACCGGTTCATGGGTCTGCGCCGGATATTGCCGGTAAAGGGATTGCTAACCCGACGGCGACTATTTTGAGTATCGCTATGCTGCTGCGGCATCACTGGAAGCTGCGCAAGGAAGCCCAGGTGGTTGAAGATGCGGTGCGTGCAACGCTATCTGAGGGGTTGCACACGTCAGATATTTTCTCTGATGGGGCTGTTTCTACTACGGAGTTTACCGACCGGGTTTGTGCCAGACTGCGGCTCTGATATTGGCAATGTCACAGAGTTGTAATGCTGGTTTTCTATCGGGGGATGCGTTATGCTGTTAGTATAGTAACATGTTGAACCAATGCATTCCATTTTTCATTACACAGCACTGAGGAATACACGCTATGCAAATCGGCGTGGCAGACGCAGATGGGTCTGTTGTGGTGATAATCGAATATGCGGCAGGCCGTTATGGTGCCACGACCTCTACTGTGGATAATGAGGACGACCTGCTGCACGTGTGCCCCGATGTGCTGTTTGTAGAAACACGCCACCGGCTGTATGATGCAAATGTGCTGGATATGCTGCGGGCGTCCTGTGCGGTGCCGGTATTTGTGGTGGCTATGGACACGATGGCCGGGTTTGATGATGCCCCGGTACTGGCCGATTTTGTATTGCCCAAGCCATTTACAGCCGCTGACCTGAAGCAGCTTATGGATCAGCTTTCCGCAGTCTAATCATTTTTTAGCAAGTTATTTACCCTGGCTCTGTGTTTTCAGTGCTACAATTTCTAACAATTAAGATCGTCAGGGAAAGTTGACCTCAACTTTGCGCAGTAACCGGGTGCAGGCCACCCCACCCTGACGGATGTGGATGATGAAAGGACACAGGGCACTACGATGAAAAATAACAGGGTACTGGTTGTGGATGATGAGCGCGGGTTTTTGCAAATTGTGCAGATCATCCTGCAACGCGCCGGTTATGAACCCATACTGGCAGGTAATGCGGCAGAGGCCCGCCTGAGGATTGCCAGCCACCGCCCGGATGCACTGATCCTGGATGATGATATGCCCGGTACCACCGGCGGGGAGCTGTGCCTTGAGCTGAAGCAAAACCCGAACACCCGCCATATTGCTGTGGTCATGTTCAGTGCCAATGAGCGCATCCGCAACGAAAAATACCTGTCCCAGATTATGGCTGATGCCGCTGTGAAGAAGCCCTGTATGCCAGCAGACATCCTGAATGCGCTGGAAACGAGCCTGAAGGCGACGGCGACCGTCTGATCTTCCGGTTCAGGGTTGAGCCAGCCGACCGTGCCCATGTACGTGCTGCCGACTCAATCCTGAACAGGGTTTACAACACACCTTCCATCCCTGCGTCGTCCTGCGTCGCCATTTCCTGCAACATCACCATTGCCGCGTCAACCAGGGGCAGGGCCAGCAGTGCCCCGGTGCCCTCCCCGGTGCGGATGCTCAGTTCCAGCATGGGCTTGAGGCCCAGTGTTTGTAGTGCCACGCCGTGCCCCATCTCTGCGGAGCGATGCCCTGCGATGAGGTAATTCACCACGTTGCTATCCAGCCGCGCCGCAACGAGAGCCGCCGCCGCCGTGGGGTAGCCATCCAGCACAACAGGTATGCGCCGCGCCGCACTACCAATCATCATCCCCAGTAGCGCAGCAATCTCCAACCCGCCAAAGCGGGCCAGTGTGTCTTCGTCAACGGGGGCGTGCAGGGCCAGGGCTTTTTCGATTACTTCAACTTTGCGCTGTAGCTGGTCACTGGAGATACCGGCCCCGCTGCCGGTTACGCGCTCTACGCCCATCCCGGTGATAGCTGCCGTTAGCGCGGCTGCTGAGGTGGAGTTACCCGTGCCGAGATCTCCCAGAAAGATAATGTCTGCCCCGGCGTCAATTTGCATGTGGGCCACGCGCATACCAAGCTGGATGGCTTTGTCTACCTGGCCGGGACTCATGGCGGGGCCATCGGTGAAATCTGCTGTGCCGTAGTTAATTTTTTCGCTGATGAGGTGGTCATGCTTCGGTAGAATGCCGGCTACCCCGGCGTCTACGACCGTCAGGGCGGCGTCAAAGCGCCGCGCCAGCGCATTGATTGATGCACCACCACGCAGTATATTGAGCACAAGCTGTTTGGTGGCCCCACGCGCAAACGCACTCACGTTTTTCTCGGCAATGCCGTGGTCGCCCGCGCAGATGACAACCGCCGGACGTTGTGGCCGCCAGCCGATGTCTCCCGTCATGGCTGCCAGCCGCACAGACAACACCTCCAGGCGGCCCAGGCCACCACGCGGCACAGCAAGGCGCCCGTGCCGATCCAGCGCTGCCTGCTGTGCGGTGTCATCCAGCGGGGGGATGGGCGGGAGTTTGGGCGGTATGGTCATCTTCAACGACATTATTTCCTCCAGAGGAGCGTATGCTGGCGGTATTTTAACAGTGAGAAAACCGCGTTAATGTGCTCCAGCTAAATTGTATACTGATCTGAACAGATGTAGAAAAGGGATTCTATTGCATCATGGCAGAAACTTTCCTGTACCTGACGACAACGGGCCGCGCTACTGGCACCCCGC
>JBCCQC010000282.1:0-6128 GCA_039024535.1 Chloroflexota bacterium | reverse complement strand
GGAAAGGGCAATGCCCTTTCCCTACAATTCATCGGCACCGCTAATGCAGGGACAGAGCCTGCTCTACCCGCCAACGGAACCCGAACCACAGGGAGATTTTAGAGCGCCTGTATAATAGGGGGTATGGCGATAAGAAAAAGGTGGAATTTGCGTCTCAGAGTGTAATGAGGCCAAGCCGGGTAGCCCGGACGACGGCTTCTGTGCGGCTGGCGGCCCCGAGTTTGGTCAGAATCGAGTTGACGTGAAACTTGACCGTATACTCACTGATAGTGAGGCGCAGTGCAATGGTTTTATTCGGCAGGCCCTCTGCCAGCAGGTTAAGCACTTCGTTTTCCCGTGGGGTGAGCGATTCTTCTGGCATGTTCGGGAGTGGGGTGGGCCGGGGTACCGGGGATAGCCCCGCCGCCAGTTGTGGATCCAGCGAGATTAACCCTTCGGTGGTACTATTCAGCGCAGCAACCAGCTTACCCGGCGGCGCATTGCGCACCAGCACACCATAGGGCGCATTGCGGGTTTCGGCGTTCAACGTGGCAATGACCTCTGTCACGTACTCGTCATCGGGCATGAGCACCACAACGGGCACATCCAGTTCCAGCAGCGGCGTTTCTGAAAGTGGCTCCAGTGCGTCGTTCAGTTCCCAGCCAAGGTCAAACAGTGCAACATCATGAGAAAAAACCTCCAGCATAGTGGTTTCCGGGCTGATCTGCCCGATGACATTGATGCCGTCTTCGTTGTGGAGCATCGCAGCGAGGCCAGCGCGTGCCAGCGGGTCTTCGGCTACGATCAGGGTGCGTACATCTGCCATAATTTGCATCCATGAATCATTTGAGGACTGATATTATCGCACACAGATGCCACACCCTCACACAAACGACGCAGTTTCTTGCACAACTATGATGCTGATTCGGGTCGGCTGCTACTTTCGCACCTTGAAAGCGTCCTGCTTCCACAGTTGTGTCAGGATTTTCCGCATATCGTCTGCCGTCACCGCTCTCGCTTTCGGGATGCCATCTACCTGCATGGTGCTGCCATCTGGCGCGAAGCTAACGCTGATTTTTGCAGTGGGCTTATCGGATAGTTCCACCATGCGTGCGGTCTTACCCTTCTTCACGTTCCCCTTTTTGCCCTGCCACAGATCCAGCCAGACACCCGCCGGAGTTGCTTTTGCCTCACCGCGCTCGTTTTTACGGAACGCAGGGGCACGGTAGCCGACGAAAAAGCGCTTTTTACCGCCGCCCCCGAACAACCCGCCACCCCGGTTGCCGTCTGGATCGGGTGTGTTATCGGTCTGCTCTTCGCCGCCCCAGCTTTCGCCCATCTTCTGGAGCGTTTTTGCGACGGGCACCATACTGGCCCGGTACAGCACCTCTGCCTTTGCATAGTCACGATAGATAGCCGCATTTTCCTCGACAGAATCCGCGACAAGCCCCCAGTGATCGTTGTTAAACATCACATGCAGCCGGTCTTTCAATTCGCCCGGAGAGTGAACCGTGTGTTCGTCATCAATCAGGAAGTCACTTGCCATATGTTCAGCGAGCAAATCAACGCGGATGCGCGGCAGTGGATAGGCACCGGCTGGTAGCCGAACATCAACATTACGCCCTTCGTCCGCTACCACAATATCCGCAGTACCCCCATACCAGAAGGCGACGAACACATGGCCGTCACTTTCGTCGCTCGGGTAGGCGTAACCCATCGCACAGCGGCGTTGGTCTGTGGGGTCGTCTTCGTCGTCCAGTTGTTCGTGGCTACCCCACCGCTGGGTCAGGCTGCGCAGAATATCGCCCACGTCTTCGGCATAAGTTTCGAAGTGCTCATCGCGTTGTTCGGGTGTGTGGCTCATGTTAGCTTTATCTCCTGCTATTCCGTCGGGATGCGTGGTGGTACCGCACGCCCCAGTACATAATACATCAATCTCTGCACGGTGCAGCAAACGACAGTTGCCCCGTCAAGATCGAGTGGCAGGCGTGAGTTTATGATCCACAACCATGTAGACGCGCTCACCGGGTTGTGGGGTATACACCGTACCCGGAACAGAAGTGCCGTAGGCTGGCACAATGGCGATGTTATCATGGATGATGAACGCCGGATACTGAGCACCATCATCCCCGGCCACCGTGGGGTGCATCTGTCCTGCCAGTGAAAAAGCATCCGGGCTTTGAGTCGGCTCCGGCGCATGTTGCAGCACGAACAACGGCCCCAGCGTCGGGCCATCCACACACCGAACGCGCCATGCTTGCGGCGGGTCGCCGTGGTGGTGTTCGCTATCGCCACGAACCAGCGTGATTTTCAAATCCGGTGGGCGCCAGCGTGTAAACAACTGTCGGATCATCTCGCTATAGCCAGTACCTCTGTCTACTATGTCACCGAGTATGATAATCTGTTGTGCGCCGGTTTGCATCAATGCGCCCGTCAGCCGGAGCAAGTCCGGCATGGCAGTTTCATCGGACAGATGCATATCGGCGATGAATAGTGTACCGGTGCGCGGCCAGTAAACCGCGCGTTCTGGCAGGAGTAGCAGTTTCTCGCCTTTTACAGTGATTTCAATAGACATGCGGGTTACGGGTAGTCCACGCGCACGGTCTGGTTGATGGCCGGGGCATCTATCGTCTGTGTGGTGCCGTCCGGCCACTGGATTTCCACGCGCTCTACCGCATCCACTTCACCGAGGCCGAAATGCGCCACGGGTTCCATCTGGCACAGGTAGCCGCTGCCGGCATCAATCACACGCATTTGCTGGCCGCCCCCCGTGAACAGGCGCACAACAGCGCCGCGTGCAGGTGCACCGGCCTGTGTGAGCGGCATCACGCGCAGATAGTTATTATCGTTGGGTTCTGCGCTGTAGAGCGTTAGCGGCTGAATGCCGGATTCGCCGTGGGAGATGAGCAGTTCCAGCAGGCCATCGCCGTTGAAGTCGCCCACAGCAGCGCCGGTACCCAGACCGCCGGGTTCCTGCGCGTCACCGATGTTGATCTCCTGCGGCGTACCATCCACCATGCGGAACAGGCGGTTGGGCTGGCCGATGTTGTTAAAGAAAATCTCGTCCACGCCGTCGTTGTCAAAGTCAGCGGCAATGACAGTGCGGATGCGCGTGGGCGCTGCCATATCTGCCGGGGCCGTTTCCGTAAAGGTGTTATCGCCGTTGTTGGTGAACAGACGGTGTGGGCCTTCCCAGTTACCATAGACGACATCCATTGTGCCATCACCGTTGGCGTCCAGTGGCGCCATACCGCGCACATTTTCCATCGCGTCAGCTACCCCGGCGGCTTCCGCGATGTCGGTAAAGGTGCCGTCGCCGTTGTTACGGAACAGGAAGTTTGCCCCCTGCTCATTACCGGCGAAGATGTCCATACGGTCGGAGACCAGCGGGAACGAAAGCAGGCCCCGCCCACCCGTCACGAGGTCAACACCAGCAGCCGGTGCAACATCCAGTACACGCCCATCGTCATCAACTTCGTACAGGCGCATGGGGCCACCGTAATTCGCCACAAACACACCATAACGCCCGGTTCCCATGCGATCCACACAGGCCACGCTGCGCCCTGCGGTAAAGTTCAGGTCTTCCTGGTTCATCGGTAGCGTGAACAGGTCTGTCCATGCAGTGCCGTTGTAGGCAAACAGGCGGTCGGTCACTTCTTTTTCGCCGCCGAACGTATCCGTGTTCAGCACATAGATTTCCTCGCTACCGTCGCCGTCGATGTCGCACGCCGCTACGCCAATAGCCATCCCGTCCACATCTGCTAGGGTATCGTCGGCAATGTCGATAAACTGTTCACCGTTCCACTTAAGCACCGTATTACGTGCGCCGTTACGCCGGTCGGTGCCGAACCCCGTTACAAACAACTCAAACTCACCATCGCGGTCAACATCGGTAACGGCAACGCCGTAGTTCCGCTGGATGGGGTTATCTGCAATTAAATCAGTTCGGTTCACGAACATGGGTTCCTCCTCCTGTGCCTGTACGGTGGCGGCAAACAATACAATACCGATAATCAAAATCTGTCGTAAAGCCCTCATCATCACCCTCCTGTATCAAACCGCTATCACCATAGCGGAGCGTGGTTAGCAGGGCATGAAGCTGCGTGTAGGTAGCGAATGAAATTATGTGACACGAACGTGATAGCGAAAAGTGGTTCATCTGTTCGGCTTGTGTGTTATAATGCCGTTTGAAAATGTATTCACAAACTACAGGTGAAACCATGACCTCTACAAAAACCGAGCAGATGAGAGCCATTCGTGACGCTATCGTCAACCTGACCGACTCGCCATTGTACGAATACCGCACAGAAAACAGCTACTACCCCGTCATCGGGCAGGGCGACCACAACGCGAAAATTGTGTTCATTGGCGAGGCCCCCGGCGAAAACGAAGCGAAAACCGGGCGTCCGTTCTGCGGAGCCTCTGGCAGGGTGCTGGATGAACTGCTGGCCTCTGTAGGCATTGACCGCGAAACCGTCTACGTGACAAATATCGTGAAGGATCGCCCGCCGAAGAACCGCGACCCGCGCAAAGACGAGATTGCTCTTTATGCACCGTTTCTGGATCAGCAGATTGATATTATCAAGCCGGAAGTGATTGCTACACTGGGCCGCTTTTCAATGGAATTCATCCTTAAGCGGTTCGACGCACCGCAAAAAACTGAAAAAATTAGCAAGCTGCACGGCACGCTCATCAAAGCGCAGGCCAGCTACGGTGAAGTCAGCATTTTACCGCTGTATCACCCGGCAGTAGCGCTTTACAACGCTAGCCAGAAAAGCACACTCATGGACGACTTCCAGCAATTGAAAGCGTTTATGTAACTGGCACGATTCTGGCGCATGGTATACCCTCGGCGTGTTAATTCAATGGTATGAGAGTTGTCATGCGCCTCAAAATTTTGCCGTTGGCCCTGCTGATTATGATTGTGTCCGCCATAATTGCGCGGGCACAGTCGTTCGACTATCCGCAGATCACCCCACAGAACACGCAAAGCCTCACGCAGTTTGCTGCACTGCAACTGCAACGCGGCTCACTCGATAGTGTCGCGTTCGGTGTCGATCCATCCTCAGCACATGGTGTTCTCGCCTCTGCCGGGCAGGATGGTGTGGTGCGGCTGGTGGATGTAAACACAGGTGCAGTCACAATGGAACTGGGCGGGCATCTGGAAAGTGTGACGCGGGTGCAGTTCAACCCTGAAGGCACACGGCTGGTAAGTGGCGGGCGCGATACTAACATTATCATCTGGGATCTGGCAGCGCGGACGCCCGTCACATGGTTACAGGGGCACTCGTCACCGGTAACGGCGCTGGCCTACAGCCGGGATGGTGTGCTGCTGGCGTCCGGTGATATTGACGGCACCGTGATTTTATACAACGCCACCGATAGCGCAGAAATTGCACGGCTGGAAAATTACGGCGGCGCAGTGCGCGATATTGCATTTTCGCCGGATCGATCACTGCTGGCTGCCGCCAGCGAAGACGGCACTATCTGGGTGTGGGGGCTGGGCAATGAACCGTATGTGACGGCACTCAGCGGGCATCCCGCGCCCGTAACAGCCCTCACATTTTCGCCAGATGGAACGCGGTTAATCTCTGCCGGGTGGGATGGCACGCTGCGCCAGTGGGATGTGAGGACACAAACTCAATTCATGGCAATTGGCGTCACAGATGCCCCGGTGATTGATGCGGTATTCAGCCCGGACGGAACATTGCTGGCAGCAGTGAGCCTTGATGGGTGGCTGCGCGTGTGGCGTGCAGATACTACAGATGGCATTCCTGTCCTGGCACAGCGCGGGTACGGTGCGCCAATGAGCGCACTCACGTTCAACCCGGCGGGGACGCTGATTGCAACGGCGGGGACAGACGGTATTCTGGGCCTGTGGATTGCAACATCCGCAGCGCCACCGGTACCCGCATCAGCCGTGGGTGGCCCGTTGGGGGAACCCCTGCCAGAAGAACCACCAGCAGAGCCACGCACCACGCCGGTAGCTCCCCTCCCCTCACCAGAAGCGATGGCTGTTCCCATTATCCCCACCAAAAGCGTGCTTCCCTCCCCAACACCTTTTATACTGCCCACATTGCCGCCAGTTGCCGTCAATCCATCTGCGCCAGTCAACCCCACACCGTTATCTCCCACACTCGCCCCCCGCG
>JBCCQC010000281.1:0-6157 GCA_039024535.1 Chloroflexota bacterium | reverse complement strand
GGGCAGCCCTCGACTACACCCTCCGCCATCGCCGGGTTGCGAATGTCAGCCGATAGTTGGTGAAACTCGCCGTTGAAGTACACCGGATCAAACCCGATGTATGCGTTGGGAACGGCAAACTCCAGCCCACCGGGAATAACGGTCGCGTTTTCCTCGATTAAGCTAACCAACGATGTCTGTCTGGTATTTTCACCATCACGTTTGACAAAAATAACAACCGCCAACTCTCCCGGACTAGCGCGATATTCCTCGAAGTCAGCAGCGTTGCGATCAAAGATGACCTGTCCACGCACCACTGTACCCGCAAAATAAGCACCTGTTTCCGGGTCAGTATACCGGGTGGTAAGCGCAAATTCAGATGTGGGCAGAATCAGAAGCGTGTTTTCATCTGTGCTAATCAGCGCCCGCCCTGTTTCATCTGTGCGGACGCTATCCCCCGTGCCGAATATAGTGACAGCACCCTGCGACAGGGCAATCCATGCTTCAGTGTTCACGCGGCGCACTTCTACCCCCGGATGGGTCACGGTGAGCAGCGCGGCTACTTCCTGCACATCATCCTGTGCGGCCACGGCTACCGGCATCAGCAGGCAGAAGAAAATGATTAACGCAAAGACACGGTTCCGCATCATCACGCCTCGACGGGCGCAACCGGCAGTTCGACAAAGAACGTGCTGCCCTGTTCGTAGTCGCTGTCGACCCATATACGCCCCTCGTGTGCTTCGATGACGGCTTTGACCAGGCTGAGGCCCAGCCCGGTGCCCTTGATGTGTTTCGTTCGCTCTGTGTGGACGCGGTAGAACTCGGTAAACAGGGTGGTCTGCGCATCCTTCGGGATGCCGTAGCCGTTGTCCTGCACTTCGAAGCGGATGTTGCTGCCGTCATGGTACAGCCGCACCTGAATTTCGCCCTCTTCTGGCGTGTATTTAATGGCGTTGCCGATGAGGTTCGAGAAGGCCTGCACAAGCTGGCTGAAGTCTCCCAGTATGATGGGCAGTTGCTCTGGCAGGGTATCCTTGAGGGTCTGGTTTTTCTGGTCGGCGTCGAAGCGCGTGCGTTCCAGCACATCGCGGATGGTATTGACCATATCGACCGGTTCGTGCTTGATGTGGCCGCTGCGGATGTGTTCAAGGTCGAGAATTTCGGTGATGATATTCGTCATGTCCTCGCCACTGCGAATCATACGGTTGACGTAGAGCCGGTAATCTTCGGGGTCGTTCTCGCCGTCGTCTATCATCTCCTGTATCAGTTCGGCATAGCCAATGATGCGCCCCAGCGGGTTTTTCATGTCGTGGCTGGCGATGCGGATCATGCGGGTTTTGAGTTCGCTCAGCTCGGCAAGGTCGGTAATATCACTCATTGTCAGCACCCAGCGCCCGCCCAGTGGAATATGGACGGCATCGAGCTGGTAGGTGCGGTTGCGTACGGTGACTTCCTGCCGAAACTGGCCGGACTGCATCAGGTTCGTGCCGATTGCCTTCCACGTTGGTCGATCCATCGGGCTGTGCTCAAGGGCGGCGCTCATGGGCTGGCCGGTAAAGTCAATGCCATCCATTTCCAGCCACTCGGCCACGCGGTCGTTGTATCGCTGGATGTTCAGCGCGTCGTCTATCACCATAATCCCGGCGGGTGATTCTGACAGCACGCCCCGCAACAGTTCGTTCTGGCTGTGCGTCTCGCTGAACAGGCGGGCGTTTTCCATACTGGCTGCAATTTGTAGCGCGAACCGCTCCACACGGCTGCGGGCTTCGGCAGTCATCAGCCTGACCGGGGGAAAGTGAGCGGTGAGCACGCCTTTAACAAGCTGCTGCCACATCACCGGCACAGCCAGCAACCGCCCTTCCCACTGTGTTTGCCCGGTTGTAGCGGCCTTCAGGCTGATCTCTGGATACTCCCCATGAACACCCCACGAGCGCACCGGCACAAACTCGCCATCCTCAAGCGGAATCCACACCGACCCCTCCGGGCTATCCGTCAGCAGGCGCAGGTCTTCGGCAATCAGCGTCAGCAGTCGCTCGAACTCGGTTTGCTCCTCGCTCACCTGTTGCAGCGTTTTGAGCATGGATTCTGTGTTGCGGCGTCTGCGCACTTCCAGCGAGGTACGCACGCCCACACTCACCAGCAGGGCAAACAGGCTGGTTGCAATCGGGTAGAGCGGGTTAAGCACGATCCCCGCCACACTGAACATGACCGATGCATATACTGCCCACACACACACCAGTGCAACGGTTAGCATTGTCATCACAGGCCAGCGCACACGGGCCATCGTAACCGATAGCACCATCGACAGCACCACAATGGTTAATGCCTGCGATAGCCGGGGTTCTTCTCTCAGTGGAATCCCGGTCAGCAGGGTTTCAATCGCGTTGGCGTGAACTTCTACCCCGGCCATTGGCTGCCCCCTGCCAGACACAGGCGTCACGCGCTGGTCAACTGCGCCTTCAGCGTCCATCAGGCCCACCAGTACAATCTTTTCATCGAATGTGCCGGGGGGCAGGGTGTTTTCCAGCACATCGCGGATGGAGTAGACGGCAAATGTCCCCTCATCGCGCGTGGATGGCGGGCCAGCGTAGTTGATGAGCCACAGGCCCTGTGCATCGACCGCAACTTCCAGCGGGGGTTGGTCTGGCAATGTGACGCTGGCGGGGCCGGGGGTTACCACCTGTGAGGCGATTGATGGGGAGAGATTGAGGAAGCTGAGATAAGACGCAATCGAAAGATTGTAGACGGTCTGTTCGCCGGATTGCACCTGCGATGGAGAACGCCGAATAGCGCCGTCGCGGTCAGGCCATGTCGTTACAAATGCTGTGTAGAATGCAAGGTCTGCAAAGGCTGGCACTGGCCGAAGTTCATCGACAAACTGAATCATATTCCCGGTTTCTGCCGGTTGTGGCTCGAACCCGACAGCAGCCAGCACCACCCGCGTTTCGTTGTCTGCGGCATTGGCCAGCGCTGCCTCCAGCGCGTCGTCCCCGGTGCGTGGTTCAGAGAAAAGTATATCGAACGCGACCACCCGTGCGCCGTCGGCTACCAGCCGATCCAGCAGGTCGGCATACCGCTCCCGCGACCAGTCCTGGTAGGCCCCATACTCGCGGATGGTGTAGTCGTCTATGGCAACCAGCACCACCCGGTCAGTCGTCGGGTAGCCGATGTGGTACCAGTCTGTGAATCGGGGTTGAACCAGAAAATTTTGCGACCACAGCCCCAGCATCAGCACAGCGACCAGTACGCCGTTTATCAAGCCAATCCACAGGCGGGTACGGCGCACGTCTCTGTCACTGCCCATCATGGCCGCTACCCTGCGGGTTCTTCTGTTGCGCTGGCCGGGGATGCACTGTCCATATCGAGCGGATCACCCATAAACTCGTACAGGCTGGTATCTTCCGGGCCGACATCAGTCGAGAAGCGACGCAAACCGGCACAGGCATTGTCAATGGTGGCCGTGCTGGAAAGTACCCAGCCGAACCCGCCCCGAAAATCAATGCGGTACCAGTCTGTATTGCCTGCCACCCCTTTGATAATGGCGATGTCTTCGGCAGCCACCGTGCCCACCCGCTCAAAGGCAGTGTCCGGGCCAAGCCGTACATTAAGCCGCACGTCATCCGTCGTGGTCACGGTTGCAGGGCAGCCATCAATAGCGGCGTCCAGTTCTGCAAAGGTTGTAGCTGCTACAACATCGCTCAGGGTACCATCCGGTGCAGAGCGCAGCCCGAACAACGGCGGTACACTGCTGGTCAGGCTCGCAGTCGCATCCACTGTGCCCTCTGCCACCAGCAGGGAACTCCGCCCATTTTCCTCCACACGCACACGGAAATCTGTGCCACGCGCAACCAGGCTGACGCCGGGCACGTTCACATCATAGCTGGAGCCACCCTCAAGGGCGCGGTCGATGCGCTGGCGTGTTTGCCCGGCCAGTACACTGACGGACAGGTTGAACATGCTGTCGTCACCGTTAAATTCATCAATACGGTAGAGCGTCTCCGGTTCGAGGCCTGTTTGCACGCCGTCTGCAAAAAATGTGATGGTGGCAGTACCACCGGAGCCAGTGCGAATTTGATCGCCCACGCCGACGATGGCCTCCACATTGACCGACAGCCATTCAATGGTGTTTACGCGCTGCACCTCTACCGGGGTGCTGTCTACAATGAGGACGGCGGCAATATCTGACTGGGCGAAGGCAGTGGCCGTAAACGTCAGCAGAATGATGAGCATCAGGACAACAGGTTTTTTCATGCGGTTTGTAGCACTCTTCTGTGAATTGAACCTGTACAAATTATAACCTGAGACAATGATTCCCACATGCACAAAGTGTAATAAAATGTTATAAATCTCATACTACACGCTCAGTTGCACTACGCCACGCCGCCCATTCACCCGCCACTCGCTGTCCACATCGTCCAGCGCACCGGCCATACCGGGGGGCAGGCCCACTATGGGGTCACTTTTGAGTGTGCGCAGCGCCAGCAACGGGCACGGGAAGTAATCCACCACATCGTCAAATGGCGTGGTCGCGTTCCACAGGGCATCGCCCACGGCCCGCCGGTAGTTCGCGTCCCCTTTGAGTATGGCAAGCTGTGCGCCGTCGAAGATGCGCTGCAAAATCTGGGGCATTTGCCACATAAAATTACAGCTATTCCAGAAGAAGTGCGGGGCCAGCCGCAGCCGCCCTGCATTAAGGGCAGCCTGTAACCGCTGGCCCATTGCGAAGATCTGCGGGGAGGTGCGCCCACCGTGATTGCCAGAAACACAGCGTTCGATCAGGTCGCGCACATCGTAGGCGGTGGCATCGCTGACGAAGGTAGGGTGATACTTGACGTGCAGCACCACCACATCGCTAAAACCCGTCAGCAGGGCATCCGTCAGCGCGAGATCCATTGCCAGTTCGGTACCGTGGTTATCCACAATAATGTGGGATGCGCCCTGTTCTTCGTGCGGGAACATCTCCAGTTGGGCGCGGATCATGTGCTCTTTGACAGTTTCGCTGTCGTCTACGAGTAAGTCACCGTCATCGGCCAGTGCGCCCTGTTCCATGCTGGCTGCATAGCTCAAATCCATGCGGTTGCCCCACGTCGCAAACCGGATCAACTGTGGCAGCCGATCTACCACGCCGCCTTCCAGTTGCAGCGCCATTTCCAGTAAATCCCACAGATCCGCTGAACTGAGTTCCTGCTCTTTGATGGGGGCATAGGGGTCGCGGCCCAGTTCCCACCAGCGCACGGCCTCCATGATGGCGCGGAAGAGCATCGTCTCTGCAAAGAACCAGTCCACGTTCAGCCACGATGGACTGCCCCCGCGACTGTAGATGGTGCGCCGTTCAATGTAGGCCGTGGCCCAGTCTACATAATCTGGCGCGGGGGAGGGGAACAGGTTCAGCACCGGGACGGGCGCGTTAGATTGCAGGTCTTCCTGTAAAATTTGCAGCGCGTCCCGCACCACAGCCGGGAAGTTCGGGTTGGCGTTCAGCACGTTCTGTAACATCTGTGGGTGGCGCACCCGCATGGTGTTGTAGGCAAACGCATTGGTGCCGTCCGTAAGGATGGGGGGCGGCAGGTTGGCCGGTTCTCGCATGGGCATAAGACGAAACGACTCCGCAGTTCAATTCATAAGTCCGTCCCCCTATTCTAGCGGCAACTAACGCTCTGTAACAATCTGGCATGTGAATTTTTTGAAATGTGCCCTCAAATGCGGTCATCGGTTGATATATCATAATGGGCCAGTTGGTACGTTACAGGTGATTATGGCGACTTATACCATCAGAGATTTTGAACGAGACTTCCCGGACGACGAGGCGTGCCTTGCATGGCTGGTTCAATTGCGCTGGCCGGATGGCATTACCTGCAAAAAGTGCCAGAAAGTGACCAATCATTACTATATTGAGGGTCGCAAGTCGTATTCGTGCCAGGAATGCGGGAATCATGTACATCCCACAGCAGGGACAATTTACCACAAGTCGCGGACGCCGCTGCCTGTGTGGTTTTATGCAGTTTATCTGATTGTTTCGGCAGGCGGAGAGATTACTGCGAGAAAACTGGAGCATGATCTTGGCGTGACCTATAAAACGGCATGGCGTATGCGCAAACTCATCAAAGAGCGCCTTGCCGACGAAGATTTAAGCGGGATTCATTCCTCGTCGGACTGATGTTCGCTGGTTTTCCCCAGC
>JBCCQC010000280.1:0-6162 GCA_039024535.1 Chloroflexota bacterium | reverse complement strand
GTCGCCGGTACTGTTCATTCGTGTACTGCCAGAAGATCAGCGCCTTGAGTACGAACGTCAGCGTGAAGCGATTGAATCTGGCGAACTGGGCGAAATCCGCTTTGACGATAAGGGCTACATTGTACCCGTAGACCTGCTGAAGCTGCGTCGCAAGGCAGAGAAGGAAGCCGAAGAAGCAGAAGCGGCAGAGGCAATCGCTGCTGCGGCTGAAGCCGAAGCGACCGAAGAAGAAACTGTCGCCGCCGACGAGGACATCCCCCCCGCCAGCGACTACAGCGAAGAAGACGAAGCATAACCTCTGACAGGCACGTTCCCCATAGCCCCGCCCTGCGCGGGGCCAGCTCGTTAGCCGGGAGGTAGTCCACATGGATACACAGGCTTTAGGGCGCTACCTACGCGAATCGCGCGAAGCAAAAGAAATTGATCTTCAGGATGCTGTGACGGCGCTGAAAATCCGTCAGCGCATACTGGAAGCCTTTGAGCGCGGCGAGTTCGAACTGCCGGAGCTTTCTGCGGTGCAGGTACGCGGGTTTATGCGCAACTACTCGCGTTACATCGGCCTGGACGAAGATAAGGTGCTGGGCTACTACGAAGAAGCCTTGATGGAAGCGCAGCAACCTGCCAGAAAACGCCGTGTGACCCAACCGAAGAAGGAAAATCGCCGCAGTAAACGCCGGGACAAAAAACGGAGCAGCGCAGAAGTTCCGGTCGTTGCAAAATCCATCACAGATACAGACCCGTCGCTACCCACTGTAGAAAAAGTCCATCTTACACTGGGCGATGCGGTTGAACTAAAGCGGCGGCGGCGCATCAGTGTATTCAGCCAGAGCGTGTTTGCGCTGGTCGGGCTGGCGGCGGTGTCGGTGATTGTGTTTGTTGTCTATGAATTGCTAACCGTGCCAGACACGGCCCTGACAGTCGTGGAACTACCGGACATTATTGTGACGGAAACACCAACCGCATCGTTCACACCGCTGCCAACATCAACCTCAGCGCAGGTTGCACTACAGCCCACACGATTTGCGCACCTTGAGCACGTTTACGACGGCACTGGCGTGGTTGTGTCTGTACTGATGCAGCAGCGCACATGGGTACAGCTAAGCGTAGATGGCGAACAGCGGTATGTGGGCGTAGCCCCGCCCGGTGCAGAATTCAACGCGCGGGGGTTGCAGCAAATTGAACTGGCTGCCAGCAATGCAGAGGCCCTGCTGGTAACGTATAACGGTGTACCACAGCGGCTACTCGGCCAGCGCGGTCAGCGTGTAGACGCTGTTTTTGGCCCGAACGACTTCGAACTGCTTTCTGGCGGTAACTTTGCGCCCACGTCAGAGTTCACAGCCACGCCAGTACCCACACAGGAGGTAGACGTTGGCGCACTGCTCGCGGCTCAGACGCCAACGCAAACAGAAGGGCCAAGCCCGACCCCCTCGCTGACGTTTACACCCTCGCTGACGCCGCCGCCCACAGCCACGCCGACCATTACACCCACGGCCACACAGACTATCGGCCCATCGCCAACAGCAACCCTGACGGCCACAGCAACCCTGACGCTCATCCCGTCAGAAACACCCATCCCCAGCGTGACCCCGACGCCATCTGCCATTGTTCCGCTGCGCGTCACGCAGGAAAACACAACGCCAACCAAAAACGGAACATAGGAGAGAACGCATGGCAAGAAAAGACAACTATTTTCTGATGAGCCTCGGCTGCTCAAAAAACACGGTCGATTCTGAGAGCATCGCGCAGGTACTCAGCAATAATGGCATGTCCGGCGTGGGCGACCCCACACAGGCCGAGGTTATGATTGTGAATACGTGCGGGTTTATCAACTCTGCTAAACAGGAATCTATCAACGCGCTGCGTGATCTGGTGGACATCAAGCAGGGCAACCAGATGGTGATTGCTGCGGGATGTCTGTCGCAGCGCTACGGCGCGAACCTGGTGCAGGAAGTGCCCGGTCTCGATGGTGTAATCGGTACGCGCCGCTGGATGGACGTGTTCGACCTCGTCACACGGCTGCGCGACCGCAAACACCCGGAACCGCTGTATCACCTGCCGACTGAAGCCGAAACCGTGGGGCTGGATGAACGGGGTGTGCTGCGTGCCAGTGTGCAGGGGGCCAGCGCCTACCTCAAAATTGCCGATGGCTGCCGCCGCCCGTGCGCCTTCTGCGCGATCCCGAAAATTAAGGGCACAGCCGTCAGCCGTCCGATAGAACGGCTGGTTGCAGAAGCGGTACGCTTGCAGGAAATGGGCACCCAGGAGCTTATTCTGATTGCGCAGGACAGCACCGACTACGGCTATGATCTGGGGATGAAAGATGGCCTCGCGCATTTGCTGGATGCACTCGTAGAAGCTGCACCGGGTATTCCGTGGATGCGCATTATGTACGCCTATCCGGGCTATGTAACACCGCGCCTGATGGAAACCATTGCAAAACACGACCAGATATTGCCCTATCTGGACATTCCCTTGCAGCACGGCCACCGTGAAACACTCAAGCGGATGAAGCGCCCCGCGAAAGTAGAATGGGTGTACGATACCATCGGCAAAATGCGCGACATCATCCCGAACCTGTGTGTGCGTACCACATTCATTGTCGGCTATCCCGGCGAAACTGAAGAAGAGTTCGGCGGCCTCATCAAAATGGTGGAAGACCTGCAATTTGATCGGGTGGGCGCGTTCAAATACTCATTTGAGCCGGGAACACCGAGCGCGACACTGGCCGGTATGGTGGACGACGACGTGAAAGAAGATCGTTACAACCGTCTGATGGAACTACAACAGGGCATCAGTCTGGCGAAAAATCAGGCAATTGTGGGCCAAACACTGGACTTGCTGGTAGAAGGTCACGGCGTGGGCGAAGATGAAGACGGGAACGAAACCGGTGACATCCTGAGCCTGGGCCGCAGCTACCGCGATGCACCGGAAATTGACGGGTATGTCATCGTGGAGGGCGAACTGCCACCGGGGGAGATTGTGCCGGTGCGCATTACCGGGGCCACTGCCTATGACCTGTTCGCCACAGTAGATACAGCCGGCCAGATTGTCATCGAACCGGGCAAAAGCTATGGTGAGGGCATGATCGACCTCAGCAGCATCGAATAGGCTGCTTACACACCTTTTTCGTCCGCTGCGATGTGAAAAATTTGCGCGTGTGCTATACTCAGGGAAATTGCGCTGGTCGGGACGGCGCAATTTTCAGTTAGCTTCTTGCGTCCGGCAAAAAGGTGTAACATGCGTCACTTCCTCGATCTAAACAACTGGTCATCAGACGAGATCATGGCTCTGCTCAATAAAGCCATCGATCTCAAAAAAGAACATGCCGCTGGCGGCAATCAGCCAGTACTGGCGGGCAAAACCCTCGGTATGATCTTCCAGAAACCCTCCCTGCGAACGCGCGTGTCGTTCGATGTGGGGATGAATCATCTTGGCGGCTATGCGGTCATGATCAGTCCGAATGAAATTCAGCTTGGTACTCGTGAGAGCATCCCGGATGTAGCGCGGGTGATGGCAGGCTATGTGGATGCAATCATGGCGCGGGTGTTTTCTCATAACCATGTGCGCGAACTGGCAAAATTCTCCAGCGTGCCGGTGATTAACGGCCTGAGTGACAGTAGCCACCCATGCCAGGCCCTTGCCGATATGCTGACTATCTACGAGGAATTCGGGGAAATCAGCGGCCTGAAGATTGCCTATGTGGGCGATGGCAATAACGTGGCAGCTTCGCTGATGCTGGCAGCGGTTAAGCTGGGCGCCAGCTTTGCGATTGCATCGCCACAACAGTATGCCCTGCCCGCCGATGTGTGGGAAACTGCCGTGGCACAATCTGCCAGGCGCTCAATAGACATCAAACAATATAAAACGGCGGCAGAAGCCGTGCAGGATGCCCACGTCATCTATACAGACACATGGGTGAGTATGGGGCAGGAAGACCAGCGGGAGGAAAAGCTGCGGCACTTCTGGGAGTATCAGGTAAATGACAGGCTGGTTGCCCATGCGCGTTCAGATGCGATTGTGATGCACTGCCTGCCGGCTCATCGGGGAGAGGAAATTACAGACAGCGTTGCCGATGGCGACCAGTCTGCGGTATTTTTGCAGGCTCACAATCGGCTGCATGCACAAAAAGCACTTCTCGTTGAACTTATGGCTCCGTAAACAAGGGATGGTAGATCAACATGCCCGGCAACAAACAACTCTACGAACAACAGATGAATGAGGGCCATGAGGCCGCATGGAACCACGACTGGTCGGACGCAGCCAATGCCTATGGCCGTGCATTACAGGAATTCCCCGATGATGCTGAAGCACACCTGAGCCTCGGGTTTTCCCTGTTACGGGCAGAACGCCTGAATGAGGCCCTGCGCGTTTACAGTCGTGCCCATCAACTTGTACCTGATGACCCGATCCCACTGGAAAAAAGTGCAGACGTGCTCCAGCGTATGGGGCGGCTGGAGGAATCGGCAAAGCAGTATGCGAACGTAGCCGATGCTTACCTCAAGCAAAAAGACCTCGATAAGGCGATCAGTAGCTGGGAAAAAGCCACTGAACTCTCGCCGGGTTATGTGACGCTACATGCCAAGCTAGCAAAGGCTTATGTGCGCATTGGCGATAGACGCCGTGCGGTATACCACTACCTCATGCTGGCGTTCCACTTCAGCCGGTCTGGAGACTGGACACAGGCTACCAAAGCGGCACAGCAGGCACTCAAGCTGAACAAGAAGAACGTGGAAACGCTGAACGCACTCCGGGCAGCAGAGTCAGCCTCGCCAGTCTCTCTACCAACGCCGGTCAAGGTAGAAGAAGAACAGGACGCTGTGTCATCTGATGACATCGACATTCTTGAATTCGGTGATCTGAACGATGATATGAACGCGGCGGCGGATATCGAGGTAGACCCCCTCGGCCCGATGGGAGGTGCGATGTCTGTTGCGCTATCCTCACTGGCAGATCATATCATGATGTCTGGCGGGTTCGAGGCCGGTGGCGTTGAGGCGCTACAGGCGATGGAGTTCCAGAGGCAGGGACTATACAGCGAAGCCATCACCGCTTACCAGAGCGCCGGACAGCAACTGGGCCACCCGGCACTCAAGTTGAACCTGGGTGTGCTGCTGCTGCTGAGCGAACAACCAGCAGAGGCTCTGAAGCCACTCGCAGACGCAGTGCAGGATGAGCTGTTTGAGGCAGGGGCAGCCCATGCTATGGGCCAGGCCTACTTCCAGCAGGATAAGTTCAAAACCGCTATCACCTACATGGCACAGTCGGCCCGCTCCTCCGATCTTGAGTTCACAAAGGACGTGCAGGAAATTGCCGACATCAACATGGTTTACCCGGCAGTGCAGGAAGCCGCCGGGAAGCGCAAAGAAAATGATGAAACCGTGGGTGCCGCTTGCCGTCGTTTTTCCAAGCTGATGAGCGGGCGCGAGTGGAACCGCCGCCTGCGCGATATTCGCTTCCAGATGGTAGAAGCCCATCGCGATGGCGGGCCAGAGCGCGTGCTGGAGTTTATGGCAGAGGATATTGGCGACGATGTGCCGGAATCTATCGCAAGAATCGACCGCTACATCCGGCAGAGCATGTACACGCTGGCAATGGATGAAGCCCAGTACGCGATTGAAAAAGCCCCGTCGTATCTGCCAATTCATGTGCGGATGGCAGAAGTTATGATGATGGAAGGGCGTGTGCGTCAGGCTATTAACAAGTACAACAGTGTTGCCAAAACCTATCGTGTACGTGGCGAAAACAGCCGTGCCGCGTCAATTCTGGTCGAAGTGCTGGAGATGGCTCCGCTGGATGAAAATGTACGGCGCAACCTGATCGAACTGCTGGAAAACGAGGAGCGCTGGGACGAGGCGCTGGATCAATATGTAGAACTGGCAACGACTTACCGCCAGCTTGGAAACCTCGATATGGCGCGTAACACATTTGCAGAGGCCGAACGCCTGTCCGAACGGTACGACATCCCGGTTGATAAGCTCGTTAGCATCAAGCATCAGATGGCCGATATTGACCAGCTTAAGATGGACACCCGACGTGCCCAGCGTGTGTTTGAGGACATCATGCGGTTGAACCCGGATGATGAGAAAGCCCGAAAAGCACTGATTGATATTAACCTGCAAATTGGCAACCAGATTGAAGGCATCAAGCTGCTGGACGAACTGC
>JBCCQC010000279.1:0-6165 GCA_039024535.1 Chloroflexota bacterium | reverse complement strand
GTTCGCGGGTCTGATAGGAGCGCCGAATGAATAGCAACTGTCGGATCACGCAAAAACTGTGCCAGTTGCCCTGTCTCTGTGGAAACTTCACGTTATGCGCGGTTATCCGGTTCCGCACACCCTCTGGACGCTCGTCCGCGCAGGATTGTAGCACATTCTTCTCATAGCGCCAAAAACTTATGGTTCGCGCTCGAACGCGAGATATGCTTCTGCTGTCCACTTTTGCGCGTCAGGTTGCGGTAATGCGCTTTACGTCCCCGGACGTGACGTGTCTTTATCCTATTCGCCGCGCACAGACTTCGCAATTTCCATAAACTCGCGCACACGCCCTTCGTCTACTTCATTCCAGATGTACCCATCTCGCTTGAACGCGGTACCTGTCACTGTGCCATCGGCAATAGCCAGAGTTGCCGCCAGGTTGTTCACATTAACGCCTGTGTTTGCAAACACGACTGTTTCCGGGACGGCGTTTTTCACCATACGCAGTGTTTCGGCATCGGTTTCTGCCCCTGCTGTCAGCCCACTAACGCACAGCGCGTCCGGTTGGGCTACAAACACGGTCGATTTTGCAATATCAACCACGTTGCGTGCAGAGAGGTACACCGCGCTTTCTGGCACGATGTTAAACAACAGCCTGACGTGCCCTGCCCCCACAGCGTGCTGGTGCCGTATAACCTCACCGCAGTTTGTATTCCACAGCCCGTAGTCACTGGCATAAACACCCGTGAAAATCTCCCGCACAAATGATGCCCCTGTAGCCATCGCTACGTCAATTGACGCCGCCGGATCCCACAGCACATTCACGCCATAGGGTATATTAATGTCTGGCAGCAGTTCGGTAATCACCCGCGCCATACACGCCAGCGTGATAGGCTCTACTTTCGTCAGGTAGGGCAGGCTGGCCTCGTTGCTGAACATGACAGCATCCACGCCGCCACGTTGCAATGACAGTAAATCTGCGCGGGCGGCCTCTACAACAGCCTTCATACCACTGGCCGCGTCATACCCCGGATCACCCGGCAGTGCTTTCATATGACACATGGCAATGATGGGTTTTTGAGTTCCGAACAGTGATTTGATCCAGTCCATAGCAGGGCCTCCGGTGTGTGTGTAGTGGCAGAATTTTGATTATATCGTCATGCTGCAACAGGTATAGAGTCTTATGCCGGGGTCATGGACAGGCGTTGTGCTGGCACAACATCCCCACCTGTGGCATAAAAGTAGGCACATGCCCACAGCGGAAAACCCGTGCCATGACCAGTTTCAACCGCCCGCCGCGTCAACCGTTCCCGGCGTTGCCCATAGAGGAAATTGATATTCCGCCGCCGCCAACCCCCGCGCCGCCCCCGGCTAACAACTGGTTGGTGAGCGTGCTCCCGGTGATGGGTATTGGTGTGATGGCGTTGTTCTATGTGTGGCGGGCGGCTACGGTACGTGGCAGCAGTGCGCTCTTTGCGATTCCGCTGTTTGTGCTGGCTATTTTTGCGATTGCCGGGACGGTGGTGGCAGGGCGCTGGCGTACCAGAGATCACGAGCGTAACCAGCGCCGCACCATGCGCGACTACGTCCGCACACTGGAGCGCAAACGGGCACGGCTCCATGCGGCGCATAATGCACAGCGCGGCATACTGGAAACCACATTTCCGGCCCCGGCTACCGGCCTGAACCGGGCGCTGCTGCGCGATGCCAGCCTGTGGGAGCGCCGCCCGGATGATAGCGACTTTATGGTAATGCGTGTGGGCGTAGGCGATACGCCCGCGCCGCTGCTGCTCTCGCTGCCAGACCCGGACAGTGCCAGCCCGGAGATTGCACGGGCGTTCAAGCTGGCCGATACCTACCGCACGCTGCGCCGCACACCCATCACGCTTTCACTGCTGGAGCATTTTGCCACAGGTGTGACCGGGCGGCGTGATCTGGTGCTGGGGGCGGCACGGGCGATGCTGGCTCATGTGGCACTGGCCCATACACCCACTGATTTGCACATTTTCGTTATTGGTTCCCGGGCGGAGGACTGGCGCTGGTGCCGGTGGCTGCCGCATGTGCAGGGCGACCCTGTAGACCGCGCTGCATTTGACCCTGTGGGGGTGCGGATGCTGCTTGGAACGTTGAGTCAGCTAGTAGATATGCGCCGCGAGAGTGCGGAGGCATCGCGGCTGCCGCATTTGCTCATTGTGCTGGATAACCCGCAACTGGTAGAGAGCGAAGCCGTTTACAGTGCGCTGCTGCGCGAGGGAAACCGTGTGGGGGCCAGTGTGCTGTGCCTCACCAGCTACTATGAAGACGTGCCCGGAGAGTGTACCGCGCTGGTGGAGATTGCCGGTAATGGTGGGTTCCGGCTGAGCACCAGCGGCAACCCGGAAGGCATCCCCGGCGAAGAAGTGGATACACTCCCGGTGACGAACGCCGAGCATATTGCACGTGGGCTGGCAAACGTGAGCCTGCGCGAAACCGGGTTAAGCGGGCGTGTGCCGCGCCGTGTGAATTTCATGGATCTGTATGGGGTGCGCCGCGTGGAGGATTTGCAACGGCTCATCGAACATCAGTGGGCGCGGGATGTGCAGGACGGTGTATTGCCGCATCCGGTACCCATCGGGCGCGAGAGCCTGACTACTAACACGTATCTGCTGCTGGATGAAGACCATCATGGGCCGCATGGTGTGCTCGCCGGGACGACGGGCAGCGGCAAGAGTGAGCTATTGCAGACGCTGGTGTGTTCGCTGGCCGTGGAGCATGACCCGCGTGTGGTCAACTTCCTGCTGATTGACTTCAAGGGGGGCAGCACCTTCCGCGCATTCGAGAAGTTGCCGCATACGGTCGGTATGGTAACGAACCTGGATGGTGCGCTGGTCGAACGCGCTCTGGAAGCACTCCGCGCAGAGACAAAATACCGCCAGCAGTTCCTCAAAGCCACCAGCACCCGCGACATCACGCAGTATTACCGCTACCACGCGCCCACATCCGCGCACCTCAACGCGCCAGACTACCGGCCCCTGCCACACCTGTTCATCATCGTGGATGAGTTCGCGCAGCTAGCAAAAGATATGCCGGATTTCCTGCACGAACTGGTACGCACGGCGCAGGTGGGGCGGTCGCTGGGGCTGCATCTCATCCTCGGCACGCAAAGCCCGATGGACGTGATTACCGAGGAGATGAACGCGAACCTGCAATTTCGCATTTGCCTGCGCGTCCAGAATGCCGAAGCCAGCCGCGCTATGCTCCGCAGACCGGATGCTGCGTATCTGCCAGCCGGGTTAGCAGGGCGCGGGTACTTTATGGTGGGTGAGCGTGGGGTGTACAAGCAGTTCCAGACGGCATATGCAGGCAGTGATTACAACGGGCAGGCCAGCACAGATGAACAATCGCTGCTTGAACTCATCACCAGGAGTGGCAAAACAGTAAACCTGCTGGACGGTGACGATTTACCCCGCGCCGTGACGTTCACTCCCGACGCAGACGACCCGCAGACCACTGCCGCCGCCGTCATCGACACGATAGCCGACTATGTGCGCACCGAGAACATCCCGTATCTGTCGCCGTTGCTGCTGGATCCACTGGAGGAGCAGATTACGCTGGAAATGCCGTTTGTGATGTTCGATGCCGGGGGGTGGAATGGCCGCGAGTGGCGCGATGCTGGCCGCACCGAATCTGGCGAGATCATTCACGCAGGGAGTGCGCCCGTGGGCATGGTGGATGATGTGTATAACCGGCAGCAGTACCCGCTGTGGGTTCACCTGAACACAGAACACACACGCGGCGGGCATCTGATGGTCGTGGGCGGCCCCGGCAGCGGCAAAACCACACTGCTAACCACACTGGGCACGTCACTGGCTCTGCTGCACCCGCCAGAGCAGTTGCACCTGTACCTGCTGAGTTTTACGGGCAACGGGCTGGCTCCACTCAGTCACCTGCCACACGCCGAACGTATCGTCCACGGCACAGAAACCGAGCGCGTGCGCCGTCTGTTCAGCCGCCTGATAAAACTGCTGGACGAACGCAAAGCCTCCCGCAGCCGCGACTATACCCCGACGGCCGTGCTGTTCATTGACCAGTACGAGCAGTTGCGCGATACCTACTACGAACAGCATCTCCCGGACTTTGAGCGGCTGGTGCATGAGGGCCGCAGCGTGGGTATCTACGTGGTGTTCACGGCCAGCACCGCCAGCGCCGTCCCCGACCGGATACGGTCGCTGGTGCAGCAGCGTATTGCGCTACGGCTTGCCAGCAGCGCGGACTACCTGACGACTATCGGGCAGGTGAATGCTGATGTAGACCGTGCCATGCCCCCCGGACGTGGTTTTGTGGTGGGATCGCCGCCGCTGGTGTGCCATGTGAGTTTGCCGACGTTCGGGCGTGGGGTGAACGAGGACATTGAGCAGGGCACACGCAAAATCGTGAATGACATGCGGCAGGGTGCGGCGCACATGGGCCAGATGCAGGCCCCGGATGTGATTACCGAACTGCCAGAGACGATACTGATTGAGACACTACCCGCGTCACTTTCCAGCGAGGCCATTGTAACCACGCTGGGGCAGGTGGACGACGACGACCTGAGTACATTTGTCCTCAACTGGGATGACAGCGGCCCGCACTTCATTGTCACCGGGCCGCCGGGGAGCGGGAAAACGAATCTGCTGCGGGGGGCGGTGCTCTCTGCGGCGGCCAGCTACCCCCCGGAGGACATGCGCTTTTTGCTGCTGGACTTCGCGGGGCGCAGTCTGCGCGACATGGCCGGACTGAAGCACGTGCTGGCACACATCACCCAACTGGAGGAACTGGAAACCGCGCTGAACCACCTCCACAGCGAGATGGCCGGGTTTGCACGCGGTGATGTGGGTACGGGGATGTTTGCGCCGCCGCGTACTGTGCTGGTGATTGACGATTACGAGATTGCCGCCGATGTGATGAGCATGAATCTGGATACGGTGCGCCAGCTACGCGACCATGCCCGGTTACACGCTGACTACGGGCTGCACATCTGGGCGGGGGGGTACCTGGAGCGTACCGGCGACCCGCTGATGAAGCAACTATTGCTGCGGCGCACTGGCTTTGCGCTCCAGGAGCGCGAGAGCCTGCATAACCTGAATGTGCGCGTGACAAATCTGCCAGCGGAGCCGATGCCCGTAGGCCGCGCCTACTATGCGCAGCATAATGCGGTGCGCGTGGTGCAAACCGGGCTGGTGGAGGACAGCGCGTTCTTCGTGGGGCAGATTAACGGGCGCATCTGGCAGCACATGGCGCGTGCGCGCTGGCACCACCCGGTCCACGGAGCGCCACTCGCGGGGACGCCACAGGCTCCGCCGCTGGCGAATGGTGAAAAAGGCGGCGGCTCTCTGGACATTGACACGGCGGGACTGATTGAAGACCTGTTCGGCGGCGGGGATGGGGATTAAATAAAGATACCTCTAGTTCACTAACAGAGATCAAGTCCTATCTGTATAAAGTCACCTATGCTAACTTTGGGAACGAGTCCGCTTGGATCGTCTCTCCAGATTGGATCGAACGGCTCAAAGGTGTTTTGAGCTGTACCATTTAGAGCAAAAACACCTCTATCAGTCCTTACAATCACACTACTCACCTGAACGCAGTCGATTATGGCCTCGTCAACTGTGAAGGGCCAGTCTGCATCTGCATAGTCTTCGCGTCGTACATACCCCCTTGGTGTAGCAGTTGGCCGGGGTGTAAACGTTTGAGTTGGCGTATGGGTTGGCCCAGGAGTTGCCGTTATTGTCGCTGTTGGCGTAGCGGTTTCGGTTGATGTACTGGTGGCGGAGGGTGCAGCGGTTTCAGTCTGCCTGCGGGATACAAATTCTGTACTTTCGATATCGCTTGTTTGTTCTCTCACAATCGCTTCGGCAGTCTGCGTTTCTGGTGGGTCGGCCATAGGAGCAAAAGCAAATAACAGTAACATACATGCACAGTTCACAAGAACAAATGAAACAACACCCTGTATGAGAAAGGTACGCCATCGCCTCTTGGGTTTTGGAAAAGTACTCTCCAGCTTGTCTGCGGCTGCGATAGCTTTTGGATTACCACTATCGCGCATCATCTTCAAGTACTTCCGTGCTTCTTTGTATTTGCCGTCACTTGCCAGTTTCTTAGCGTTTCTGAAAGACTCTTTAAGATTCAATTTTATTTCCTTTTTCTCGTAAAGATCCGACCGCACTG
>JBCCQC010000278.1:0-6175 GCA_039024535.1 Chloroflexota bacterium | reverse complement strand
CGTGGAGGGGCGACCGGACGATACCGACTGAATCAGCGGTGTGACCACTACACCGAGTACAAATCCGAGCAGGAGGTACCACCAGCGGCTGTGTACCCGGATGCGGATCAGGTGTGTGAGGCGGTTTCGGAAGGCGGATGATTTCACAGGCGTGTCTCCCGTTTTTTATTGAGTGTACCGCATCATAACGGGCGTGTTCCCCCGAATTTGAGGGGGTTGTGGCGCGATTGAGAGGCAGTGTGCGGTGCGTTCTGTTGATAAGCCCACTGTTTTGTGGGATAGTCTGTTGCAATAGCCAACCCGCCCCGCAATGGGAGAGATCACCATGACGAAAGAGACTTACCAGCCCCTCGGCGGCAATGAGATGCCCCGCCCCGGTGGTATTGCTACGATGATGCGCCTGCCCTACGTTCACAGCGCGGCAGACCTTGATGCTTGCTTTGTTGGCATCCCGATGGATATTGGCGCGTCTAACCGGAGTGGCACGCGCTATGGCCCCCGGCAGATTCGCGCTGAGTCTGCGTTGATACGCCCGTATAATATGGCGACCCGCGCGGCGCCGTTCGATTCGCTGCGGGTGGCTGATATTGGCGATGTGCCGCTGAATATGTTCCATTTGCCGAAGACGATTGACATTATTGAGCAGTTTTATACCGATAACATCCTGGCCCATGATGTGGTTCCGCTCACGCTGGGCGGCGATCATACGCTCACGCTGCCGATATTGCGGGCGATGGCGAAAAAATATGGCCCGGTGGGGTTGATTCATGTGGATGCGCACGCGGATGTGAACCCGACTATGTTCGGTGAGCCGCTGGCGCATGGCACGGTGTTTTATCAGGCGGCGCAGGATGGTTGCCTTGATCCGCAGCGGGTGATTCAGATGGGGTTGCGGGGCAGTGGCTATGCGGCGGAGGACTTTGATTGGGCGCGGGAGCAGGGCTGGCGCGTGGTGCAGGCGGAGGCGCTGTGGTATAAGTCGCTGGCCCCGCTGATGGGGGAGGTGCGTGAGCAGATGGGGGATGGCCCGGTGTATGTCACTTATGATATTGACAGTTTTGATCCGGCGGCGGCGCCGGGTACGGGTACGCCGGAGTTCGGGGGGCTGACGACGGCGCAGGGGCTGGAGGTGGTGCGTGGTTGCCGTGGGCTGAATATCGTCGGGGCAGACCTTGTGGAGGTGTCGCCGCCGTATGACCCGAGTGGGAACACGGCGCTGCTGGGTGCCAATGTGCTGTATGAGCTGTTGTGTGTGCTGCCCGGTGTGGCGTATCGGGGGTAGGTGGCGCAACTTTCCCTGGTTCTGGTGCAGTTTGTGGCTTGTGAGGGGTGAGCCGGCAAGTTTTAACACAATCATGATGTGTGAAAATTGTGCGCGTGCTTGTCACGTTACCGGATTCGGTGTAAACTGTGGCCGACTGTAATTGGTCAGATAATTCTAATCATGTCGGACGACGTTCCTGAACCCACGCTACGGCGAATAACAACCCGATACAACTTTCCGACCGAACCGGGCAGCATGTTGCGTGCCGTGGGTTCGGTTTTTGTGTGTATGGGCAGGGGCGGCACGCCGATGTCAGGAAAGGTAACTTGGACGAATCCCGAATACAGAGCGTGATCGCCCTGATTGTGCTCATCCCGGCCTATGCGCTGCTGACGTTTGCTGTTTCTGTACTGGTGAATAACCGCTATGCAGAAGAAACGGAAGAGCGCGGACGACTGAACCGCACCCAGCAAACACTGTCGCTCATTCTGTTGTTTGCCATTGCTGCCCTTGCAACCTACACGTTTGTCACGCCGCTGGCGGCCACGCTGCAAAGCAGTGTGCTGGCTTATCTGGTTGTGATGATCCCGCTGGCACTGTTGGTGCTTATTTTTGGTGAGACTATCCCGAACACACTCGGTAGGATTCATGGTGCACGCTTTGATGCGACGCTGCGGATGCTGCTGCTGCCTGCTGTGATTGTGCTACGCCCGATTACATGGCTGATGAGCCAGGTTACGCGGGGGCTGCTGGCGCTTTCTGGTAGCCATAATATGGATACCTCCATTACGGAGGAGGAACTGCTGGAATTGATCGACGCGGGGCAGTCCCTTGAAGAAGACGAGCGCAAGATGATCCACAATGTGCTGGAACTTGATCAGACGACTGTGACCGAGATTATGATCCCGCGTATTGATATTGTGGCTGTGGATAAAACCACGTCTATTGCGGAGGCGCGTAAGGTCTTCCTTGAGGGCGGCCACAGCCGGATGCCGGTCTATGAGGGTAATATTGACCACATTGTGGGCCTGGTGTACGTCAAAGACCTGCTGGAGGTGTGGCATAACGGTGATACCGTGGTGGAATCTGTGGCAGAGATTATGCGCAGTGCTTACTTTGTGCCCCGCACGATGACTGCTGACCTGCTGCTACGCGAGTTCAAGCTGCAAAAGGTGCATTTGCTGATCGTCGTGGAAGAATATGGTGGTACCGGTGGCCTTGTGACGCTGGAAGACCTGATGGAAGAAATTGTTGGTGACATCCAGGACGAGTATGACGAGCACGAGATTGAGGAGATTCTCCAGGTTTCTGACACAGAGTATCGGGTGGATGCTGGTGTGACGCTGGACGACCTGAACGACGCGCTGGAAGTTGAACTGGAAGATGATGATGTGGATACGCTGGGCGGCTACATCTTTAATATGCTGGAGCGTGTGCCGGAACCGGGTGAGGTTATCACGCTGGACGAACTGGAAATCCGGGTGGTGGTGGTGGATGGCCGCCGCATCCGTGAGGTGCATGTGACGAAGCAGGAACTGCCGGATGAGGAAGAAGTTGCAGATGAACCGGGCAGCAATGACGAGGAAGCGGAAGGCTCATCTGAATTTATCGCCTGAGGTTGTCGCCACGTTCGTAAGCAGGATTTAATGGGGAGCCACCGCCAGTATCTGATGTGCAACTTGCTGGAGGTGGCTGAAGCCAAGCGGTTTCTTCAACACGAGTGTCACTTTGCCTTCCAGCGTTTCGCCCAGTGCGGGGTCACCCGTAGCGACGATTACTCTGGTTCCATCAAGACCATAATCCTGTTCGATCTGCTTGAGCAAGTCATCCCCTCGCATACCCGGCAGGTGCAGGTCAAGCAGGATCAAATCGGGCAGGCCGTTGGATAACTCTGCCATGGCCTTCGGGCCATTTTGCGCCAGTACTGCACGGAACCCTGCCAGTTCAAGGGCAGCCTTAAACACCATCCCCTGCCCCAGATGATCTTCCACAACCAGTGCAGTTCGCTTCTTCTGCGTATCCATAGCCACTACTCCTCTTTCAGTTCCTGTATCAGTGTTTTCAAATCGTTAAAATTAATCGGCTTGATGATGATCTCATCTGCTTCAGCTTCCAGCGAATTTGCCAGTTCAACATCAGCAGAGGCAATCACCACACGAGTGCGGTCAAACCGCTCGTTGTTGCGAATACGCTTCAGTATCTCTTCCCCTGATACTCCCGGCAGGTGCAAATCAAGCAGGACGAGCTGCGGTGTCGACCTTTCCAGCTTTTCTGAGGCGTCGTCACCGTCCGGGGCGATCATGGCATCGAAGCCGACCTGTTGTAATGCTGTACGAAACACGACTGCCTGACCGGGATGATCTTCTACGACGAGGGCAATGGCCTTAATATTCACGATAGCATACCTGTAACTTTTTTCGCTCCTTCTACTTTTACCGGGAAAGTGGCGGTAAAACAACTCCCTTCGCCCGGCGAACTTGTTACAGTAATCTCACCATGCATGGCCTTTACAAATTGCCGCGTGATGGACAGGCCAAGCCCCACACCACCGAAGCGCCGGGTATATTCTTCATCACCCTGCCGGAACGCCTCAAAGATCTTACTCAGGTTTTCATCTGCAATGCCGATGCCGGTATCCTTTACGTCAACGCCCCAGCGGTCATCGGGTAGACCGTAACCACGAATGCTGACCTGGCCTTCATCGGTGAATTTGATAGCATTCGCTACCAGATTGTTGAGCACTTGATTGAGTTTGGTTCGGTCAGTCTCAACCATCATCGGCAACGCACCGTCAATCTCGACCATCAGGTCGAGTCCTTTGTCCGTGGCCTGCGCCTGTAGCCGTGTGCGTACCCCGGCCAGCACGTCACGCGGATCAACATCAGTAACCACCAGTTTGCTATCGACGGCGGCGCGTTCCAGCCGTGATTGCTCGAGGATCTGCTCGATGAGATCGGTCAGTTCATCGGAGTATTGCAGGATGTAGTTTACCAGTTCGCGGTGGTCATCGCGCAGGTCGTCTTCGGCAGCCAGCATCCCCGCCATACCCATCACGGCCCCAAGCGGTGTACGCAGTTCATGGCTCACACGCCCCAGCAGGTTGGTTTTGAAGGCATTGGCCTCAACAGCCTCATCGCGCTGCTCTTTAAGCTGGCGGGCCATATCGTGGAACTCTTTTGCCAGTACGCCCACTTCATTTTTCGGGTAGGGGTAGTCCTCTTCAACCTCATCACCACGTGCGATGTGTATCGCTCGCTCTTTAAGATGGATGACTGGCGTAACGGTTTGCGATGCGAGGAAAAACGCAATCCCTACCGAGCTAATAGCCACCAACCCTACCACGCTGAGTGAAAGGGTGCGTGAAAGGTTGGCAGTCGCAACTGCCGCATCCCGGCTATCGGCAAATCGCTGCTCATCAGCCGCAAGGATTTCGGCCAGCACGTCCGTGTAGGCGTCCTCGGCATCTTCCATTATCTCTTTCTGCTCCAGCAATTCTGCTTCTGCAGCGCCTTCTTCGCTCAGTTCGATGAGTTCGAAACTGGCATCAATCATGGCTTGCATTGCCGTTGCCAGTTCCTCTTCGCGTTCTGTGCTTGTGACGCGATTGAATTCTGCCAGCCAGAACGCCGCGTTTTCTGCGGCCTCTTCGAACTCAGCTTCTTCCTCTTCGGCTTCTTCCTCTTCCTCGCCGAGGAACGTTACACTGATGGCCTCTGTTTGCGCACGGAAGGCAGCGGTATTTGCCTGTGTGAGTGCAATGACCGACTGTGCCGATACATCCGTTACTTCTGTGAATTCATCAAGTACCTGTTGTGTGGCGCGTGCATCGAGGAAACCAACCAGCGCAGTGAGCAACACAATAACGACAAAGGAAATGAAAAACAACCAGCGGATTGAGATCCCTCTCACAGCAATTCCTCCCATTAATCTGACATCCAGAACATTACCATGTATTTCAATTACTGGCAATACCACGACGGTTGAAAAGTAATAAATAGTAAGAAAAGTTCACAAACTGAAACTCTCGGTTGCCACCTTTACGCCCTGCGACCAGCCGTGGCACACTATGCCGCAGTTGTCTTAAAGGATGCAGGTATTCATATGAGATGTACCTTAGTCTTTATATCATCATTACTGCTTATAGGCTTATATGTCTCGGTCAACGCGCAGGACGTGCAACCGCTTGATCTGTCGCAGCAGGCGTACCTGCGCAGTGACCGCATCGGTATTACGTTTGTGGCGCACATCGGGAACCTGGGCAACGACGCGGACACGCGCTACCGTCGCGCCCTTGAGCTGGGTGCAGGGTGGACGCGCTATCCTATCTACTGGAGTGATGTGGAGCGCACGCCCAACAGTTACAACTGGGAACCGTACGACAACCTGTTTGCCGCGAATCGCCGTGCGGGGCTGGAAACGAATGCTATCCTGATGAATACCCCGGCCAGCTACCGTGATGGTGGTGGCATCACCGGGCTGTTTGAACCCGTGTTCAGTGACGGCACCGATACCCCCGGCCCCGGCAAAACCATCAACCCGGCGAACCCGTGGGCAGAGTATGTTTATGCTGCTGTGACGCGCTACAAACCCGGCGGGGCACTCGCACAACTGGAAAACTGGTCGATTGGTGAGGGCATCCGTGTGTGGGAGATGTGGAACGAGCCGGATTTAGGCATGTTCTGGACGGGTGGCAAGGTGAACTATGCGCGGCTGCAAAAAGTGGGCTATCTGGCGACGAAACATGTCGACCCTGGCGCGGATGTGATGTTCGGGGGGCTGGCGTATGGCAACCCGGATACCGATGACTGGCTGGCTGATGTGCTGGCGCTCCATAGTGGCGACCCCGGCGCGGCACCTGCCGGCTACTATATGGATATTGTTGGCCTGCACAGCTACAACGATGCTCGGCGT
>JBCCQC010000277.1:0-6193 GCA_039024535.1 Chloroflexota bacterium | reverse complement strand
CCGGTTTCGAACCGGCAACCTTCTGAACCACAATCAGATGCTCTGCCGTTGAGCTACATCCACCATATATCCACAAGTATAGCAGTCCCGCACACACTGTCCAGTGCCTATTCCGGCTTTTCTGCGACAATCACCACAACAAGACTCCGTGGGCACCGCTCCTGAACCCCTGTGACGACAAATCCCGCACGCTGGAAAGCCCCGACAAAGCTATCCGCGTCGCCCTCGCGCTGCCCGGTAATCCGATACAACCACTCCAGCACAGCTTCCGGCGGGTTATCCCCGGTAAGCACGCCACTCGGCACCACAACCAGTCTGCCGCCGGGTTGCAACACACGGTGTATCTCGGCCAGTGTCTCTGGCTGGATGATAAACGGCGTCGGGAACGTACAGGCAATTGCCGGGAAAGCATTATCGGCGAACGGGAGCATCTGTGCATCGCCCCGCGTGAGCGCAGCAGGTATAGCGTGCCGCCCCAGCTTGCGCCGCGTAATGCGGCCCATATACGGCGAAAGATCAAAGCCGATGGACGTATACCCGGCGTTGTGCAGGTCAATTTGTAAATCGCCCGTACCATGAGCCAGCTCCAGCAGCGGTGCAGGGCCGGGGGGCGGCAGGTGCCTGAGCGCAGCACGCTGCCAGCAGCGCCACATCCCCAGCGAAACTACCTTGCTGACGAGATCGTAGGTAAAGGCCATCTCGTTGTACAACAGCCGGAACCCGAACCTCACCAGCCGCCACCACAGACCTACAACAGATTCCACGCCTACTCCCCTGTCATAATGTCCAGCATCACATCCGGTTTATCCGTGATGACACTGCTCACACCCAGCGATTTCAGGCGGCGGGCCTCATCGGGGTCATTCACCGTCCACACGTTAACGTGGCGGTTTTTACGGGCCGCCTTCGCCATAAACGCCTCATCGACCTGCTTGTAGTAGGGATGTTCTGCCGCGTAGTTATTACCCATCAGCAACAGCGGTACATACCACGGAATCGTAGCATCCTGCAACAACCCCAGCGCAATATCCGATGCGGCTTTGTGCATCGGGCGCAGCACAAACGGATTGAACGATGACACAATCACCCGGTCGCTCATGTTATTGTTACGGATGGATTCCAGAACATGATAGACGATATTCTCGTTATTGATATTCGTGGATTTGACTTCTACGTTGATAAACACCTGCTGCCCCACCGCCTCAAACACCTCATCCAGCGTGGGGATGCGCTGCCCCGCAAAGTCCTCACTGAACCAGCTACCTGCATCCAGTGCTTTAATCTCATCCAGCGTCATAGAGCCGATACGCCCTTCGCCATCCGTGGTCTTATCCACCGTAAAATCGTGGATTACCACCGGAATATCATCCATGCACATCCACACATCCAGTTCGATGCCGTCTGCACCCTGCTCTACTGCCAGTTCAAAAGCCGCCATGGTATTCATCGGCGCATAGGCCATCGCCCCCCGGTGCGCGAACACCAACGGACGCTCTTTGTTGTACATCTGCTCCAGTACGGGTTGCATGGTCGGGTTAGCTGTGCTCACGGCGGGCAACCTGAATCTTGGTGCCGTCTATGTTCACATCGAATAAAATAACCGGGGAAACAGCCGGGGGATCCAGCGGCTCGCCAGTTTTGAGGTCAAAACGGGAACCATGCTTCGGGCACCTGACGGTGCAGGCATCCAGATCTATTTCACCATCACTCAGCGCAACATCCGCATGGGAGCACCGGTCTTCAATAGCGTAATATTCGCCGTCCACATTCGAGATAAGCACCCACATGCGGCCATGTTCCACCACCATTGCCTCACCGGGGTTAAGTTCGTCAGTCGTCGCCACTGTTTTAAAGTTTGCCATGTAATCATCCTTTCGAAGTAAATCAAAAAGGCGCACCATCGGATGATACGCCTTTCCAGAATGTTAAACCAATGAGAATCCGCTTAGCTGAGGATTTTCGCCTGTACCGATTCCTGCAAACGCTCCACCACGCGCTCAAACGGCACACGCTGGAGCAGTTCGTCAAAGAAGCCCTCAATCAGCATCAGTTCCGCCTGATTACGCGGGATACCACGGCTCATCAGGTAGTGAATCGGCTCTTCTTCCAGTGAGCCAAACGTTGCCGCGTGAGAGCACGCCACATCATCCGCCTCAATTTCCAGGCCGGGGATACCATCCATACGCACGGTATCACTCAGCAACAGGTTGCGGCTGGCCTGGAACCCGTCAATTTTCTGCATTTTCGGCAGCGACTTAATCATACCCTGCCACACGGTACGGGCCACGTCCTTGCCAGCCCCCTTGAACAGCAGGTCGCTATTGGTGGCCGGGGCGTTGTGGTTCTGCTGCGTGTCGAGGTCGAAAAGCTGGTCATCATCGGCAAAGAAGAACCCGGATACACGACCGTTCGCGCCAGTGCCATCCAGTTCCATTTCGATGAAGTTCTTGGAAAGCTGCGTCCCGAACAGGCCGATAATCCAGTCCAGATTACCCTGCTTGCCCACGCGGGCACGCTGATGATTGAACTCGTAGGTGTTACGGTTCCAGTCCTGGAGCGCGACGTATTGCAGGTTGGCAGCGTCGCCGGTCAGCAGTTCCGTTGCGCCAATAAACCCGAACTGCTCATCACCATCAGCAGAGGTGTAGTCCACGATAACAGTTGCCTGTGCATTTTCCTCGACCACAACAAGCGAATGGCCCATCTGCACACCCGGTTTCGAGTTGTACACCACGACGTGCATCGGCGTTTCTGCGATCACGTTTTCTGGCACATGCACGAACCAGCCAAAATTCCACAGTGCAGCGTGCAGCGCAGCAAACTTGCCCTCGTCCGGCTTCACAGCCTGCGTCATGAGGTTGGATTTTACGAGGTCTTTATCTTCGTCGGCAGCAGTACGCAGGTCTTTGAAGATCACGCCTTTGTCGGTGAGTTCCTGCGGCACATCATACTCCACCAGTACGCCGTCCACGAACACCATAAGCGCCCCTTTTTCCTCGCCCACCAGCGGCTCAAGGCTCTCTGCGGGGACAAGATCAATGCTGGCACCACTGGCATCAACTTTTTTGCTGGCCTGCTCCCACTTCACATGGCTGTAGTCCGTGCGCCGCCATGCTTCGTCCTGGAGCGTGGGCATGGGCATCGTCTCGTACAGCTCCCACGCAGCAAGGCGGCTTTCTGCCAGCCACTGCGGTTCGCTATTATCGTTGCTCAGTGCTTCTACGTCTGCGCGGGTAAATTGGGGCGCAGCAACCCGTTCGGAGCGTCGTTTTACGACTACCACGTTTGTTTTCTCCTGTGTTTGCTTCGGAATGGGCTAACGGGACAGGGGCATGGCGTGCCATACCCCTCCGTGCATGTCTATTAACCGATAGAGCCTTCAAGCTGAATCTGAATCAGACGGTTCATTTCCATCGCGTATTCCATCGGCAGTTCCTTCACCAGTGGCTCAAGGAAGCCGTTCACAATCATCGCGTTGGCCTCTGCTTCGTTCAGCCCACGGCTCATCGCGTAGAACATCTGCTCCTCGCCCACCTTACTTACAGATGCCTCGTGCCCCATCGTGACCTTCTTCGCGTCAATCTCGATGTACGGGTACGTGTCGGAGCGGCTCTCATCGTCCAGCAGCAGCGCATCGCACACAACGTTGCTCTTGCTGTTATCTGCGCCGTCCACAATCTTCAGCAAACCGCGATAGCTACCACGGCCACCATCTTTACCGATGGACTTGGAGATAATCTGGCTGGTGGTGTTCGGTGCAAGGTGCGTGATCTTGGCGCCGGCGTCCTGGTGCTGGCCCTTGCCTGCAAACGCGATAGACAGTACCTCACCGTGTGCGCCCTCTTCCATCAGCAGCACTGCCGGGTACTTCATCGTCAGCTTGGAGCCGAGATTGCCGTCTACCCACTCCATCGTGGCGTTCTTGTAAGCAGCAGCACGCTTGGTCACAAGGTTATAGACGTTATTCGACCAGTTCTGGATGGTCGTGTAGCGGCAGCGGCCACCTTCCTTCACCACAATCTCTACCACAGCACTGTGCAGGCTGTCACGGGAGTAGGTCGGGGCGGTGCAGCCCTCTACATAGTGGACGTATGCGCCCTCATCAACCAGAATCAGCGTGCGCTCGAACTGTCCCATGCTCTCCGTGTTGATGCGGAAGTACGCCTGTAGCGGCATCTGCACTTCAACACCCGGCGGCACGTAGATAAAGCTACCACCCGACCACACAGCGGTGTTCAGCGCGGCAAACTTGTTATCGTCAGACGGAATAATCGTCCCGAAGTATTCCTTCACCAGTTCCGGGTGGTCACGCAGAGCGCTGTCCATATCCGTGAACAGCACGCCCTTTTCCTCCAGATCCTTACGAATGCTGTGGTAAACCACCTCAGATTCGTACTGTGCGCTCACACCCTGGAGGAACTTCGCCTCAGCCTCCGGGATGCCCAGACGATCAAACGTTTCCTTGATCTCCGGCGGTACTTCGTCCCAGTCACGCCCCTGCTTGTCAGATGCGCGGACGAAATAGTGAATATCGGCGTAGTCGATCTCATCGAGCATACCACCGCCACCCCACTGCGGGGTCGGCTTCTCTTCAAAGATGTGATACGCCTCTACGCGCAGGTCGGTCATCCACTGCGGCTCGTTCTTCATCGCGCTGATCTTGCGAACCATGTCTTCAGTGAGACCCTTCTCACTCTTGAAGTTGTAATTCTCCGGCATGTGGAAGCCGTACTGCTCATCATAGCTACCACGCACATCATGTAACTTAGTTTCTTCTTCCGTTAGCTCTTTTTCGCTCGGAATGTATTCCTGTACCATGTGTTGTACCCTTATTTATTTTCTGGTTTGCTTATTCAGCGACCGGTTCGCCGTACTTCTCACGTATCCAGTCGTAACCTTCCTGTTCCAGCTTGAGTGCCAGATCCGGGCCACCGCTCTCTACAATGCGGCCTTCAAACATGATGTGAACATAGTCCGGCTTGATGTAATCCAGAATGCGCTGGTAGTGCGTAATAACCATCACGCCCAGTTCCGGGCCAACCAGCTTGTTCACACCCTCAGCCACCGTGCGCAGCGCATCAATGTCGAGGCCGCTGTCGGTCTCATCCATAATGGCGAACTTCGGTTCCAGTACAGCCATCTGGAGCACTTCGGCACGCTTCTTTTCACCACCACTAAAGCCCTCGTTCAGGTAGCGGCCAGCAAACTTGTGATCCATGCCGAGGTAGTCCATCTTTTCCTTCATCATGCGGCGGAACTTCGGGATAGAAATCCCCTTGCTCTCCGGGTCTTCTGCCTTCATGCGGGCATTGATCGCCTGACGCAGGAAGTTCGCAACCGTCACACCGGGGATAGATACCGGGTACTGGAATGCAAGGAAAATACCCTCACGGCTGCGCTCATCGGGATCCATTTCCAGCAGATCCTCATCATTGAAGCTGATCTCACCCTCAGTCACTTCGTAGGCCGGGTTGCCAGCAAGTACGTTCGCCAGCGTGCTCTTACCAGAGCCATTCGGCCCCATCAGCGCGTGGATTTCGCCCTGATTCACGGTGAGGTTTACACCGCGAAGAATTGGTGTTTCGGGTTGCTCTTCGACGACAGCGTGAAGGTTCTTGATTTCGATTTTAGCACCCATCTAGTGGGAATCCTCCTGATTGATTAATCCGGGTTAAAACTTTTGTGTACCCTGACTCATTTGCAAAGTGACTACAGTGTAGCAATCGCTAACAGGGGTGTCAATATTGATGATGGAGATTAGCAAAATTGACGTCTTACTGGCCGTATGTTACCATTGAGATTGCTTAACATAGCTTAACGAGAGGTTAGAAACATGACAGAAAATACACAGGTGAGCGAGGACGGACTGTACGAGGCACTGCGCAACGTGATGGATCCCGAAATCGGGATGAACATCATCGAACTGGGCCTCGTGCGGGATGTGGAAATCGAAGAGGATAAAGCCCACGTCAACATGATTATGACGACACCATTCTGCCCATATGCACCACAGCTACTGGAGCAAACGCGCCGCACCGCACAGGATTACCTTGGCCGCCCGTCGACGATCGAGTTGGGGCTCGAAATGTGGTATCCATCCATGATGGAAGATGGTGCCGCCGACCGCCGATATGGATCAGCCGATCCGCGAATTGTCCGGCGGCAATCAGCAAAAGGTACTGCTTGCGCGTTG
>JBCCQC010000276.1:0-6193 GCA_039024535.1 Chloroflexota bacterium | reverse complement strand
CGCAACGTGGACGCCGTAGCTGCGGTCGGCTCCACCGGGAACAACCTTATGCAAAAACACAATATCGTCGCCTTTTTCGCTCACGGCGACGTTGTAGTTACCGGCACGAGGCAGAATATTCGGCAGTTCAGTGAGTTCGTGGTAGTGTGTGGCAAACAGCGTGCGACAGTTAAGGCGCGGACTGTTATGAATGTACTCAATCACGGCTCGGGCAATGGCGAGGCCATCGTAAGTCGACGTGCCGCGTCCCACTTCATCCAGAATGAGCAAACTGCGCTCTGTACTGCCAGAGAGTAATCGCGCTGTTTCGACCATCTCCACCATGAACGTACTCTGCCCCGCATGAATCTCATCCTGGGCACCGATACGCGCAAAAATACGATCCGTCAGGCCGATCACCGCTTCATCTGCCGGAACGAAACTACCAATCTGCGCCATCAGCGTGATAATCGCCACCTGCCGGATGTATGTGGACTTACCGGACATGTTCGGGCCGGTGATGATGTGTACCCGCGAGTCGGTATCGAAGTGTGTATCGTTGGCGACATAGCGCACACCCCCGCCCAGCATCTGCTCTACGACCGGATGGCGGCCACTGCGCACAATCAGCGTGTCATCTTCGGTGAGGGTGGGGCGCACATAACCCTCACGGACGGCAACCTGCGCCAGCGACAGCATCACATCAACGTGGGCGATGGCACGTGCCGTGTTCAACATGGCTTCGCTGTGCTGGCTCAGATCTTTACACACCAGTTCGAACAGATCGCGCTCTACATCGAGGATTTCTTCCTCCGCGTTGAGTACCAGCGTTTCGTACTCTTTCATCTCTGGCGTGATGTAGCGCTCTGCGTTGACCAGCGTTTGCTTACGGATGTAGTCCTCCGGGACTTTGCTGGTGTGCGCTTTCGTGACCTCTATGTAGTAGCCGAAGACCTTGTTGTAACCGACCTTCAGCTTATCAATTTTTGTGCGCTTGCGCTCCACGCCCTCAAGGTCGGCAATCCAGTCACGGGCGTGCTTGCTGCGATCCATAATATCGTCCAGGTCTTTCGAGTATCCTGGACGTATCGCGCCCATTGTGTTCAACACGGCTGGCGGGTCATCCGTAATCGCCGCGCCGATGTGGTCGCGTACGGCATCGCACGGATCAAGCCGCAGCAGCAGCGGTTCCAGTGCCGGGATGCCATCAATCAGTTGTTGCAACACCGGCACAATATCCAGGCTGGCCCGGAGTGCCAGCAGATCACGCGGGTTGGCTTTACCTACCGTCAGGCGGTTGGTAAGGCGCTCAAGGTCGCTCACACTCCGCAGCGCGTCGTCCAGTTCTGCTCGCAGCGTGCCATCGCGTGCCAGTTCCTCTACCGCATCCAGCCGCGCAGACAGGCGTTTGAGGTCAAGCAGGGGCTGGCTCATCCAGGTGCGCAGCAGGCGTGCCCCCATCGGCGTTACAGTTTTATCCAGCACACCCAGCAGGCTGCCGCGTGTGCGACCGCCCCGTATGGTTTCCGTCAGTTCGAGGTTGCGCCGCGTGAACGGATCCAGCACCATAAAATGCTCGGTGGAGTAGGTGCGCAGTTTGGTTAGCTGTGCGAGACTGTTTTTCTGTGTATCGCGCAGGTAACTGAGGACAGCCCCCGCAGCGCAGGTCGCATAGGGTTTACCGCCCAGCCCATACCCATCCAGCGTGCGGACGTTAAAATGGTTCAATAGCGCCTGCTCTGCATTGCCACCCTCAAAACGCCAGTCGTCTAACTGCGACAGGTGAATGCCCTCCGGCAGTGTGACACCGCGCTGCGCCCACGACTCTGGCATCACCACCTCACTTGGTGAAAGCCGAGCCAGTTCCTCCAGTACAGATACGCCCACACTATCCCCGGAAAGCTGCGTGGCCGCGAATTCACCCGTGGAAATATCAACGTAGGCAATCCCGGCATGATACCATTCACCCGCGTTGGGGTCGCCCACCGGCAGCAGCGCCAGCAGATAGTTCGAGCGGTCTTCTGGCAGCATGGTTGGCTCAATAAGTGTGCCAGGGGTGAGAACCCGCGTCACGGCACGCTCTACCGGCCCCTTACCCGTTACCTCGCCAACCTGGTCACAGATGGCGACATGATAGCCTTTTGCCAGCAACTTTGGAATGTAGCTATCAACGGCGTGGTGCGGCACCCCGGCCATCGGTATTTTCTCCGGGTTCCTGCCATATGTCCGTCCGGTGAGGGCAATATCCAGTTCACGAGAGGCGAGTTCAGCATCTTCATCAAATAGTTCGTAAAAGTCGCCCAGCCGGAACAGAACAATGCAATCCGGATATTCTGCTTTAACGTCAAGGTACTGCTGGCGGACGGGGGTTACACGCGCCATAGTCATTACTTCCTGAAATTTATTTGTCGTGGTCTTTACATTGGGATGCGTTGAGTTCGTGTTATTCTAGCAGGGTGACTGACGAGCAACAACAGCAAACCAACGGAGTTTAGAACAAATGTCTGATGAAATCATCATCGGTGTAGATCTCGGCGGCACACGCATTCGTGCCGCAGCCTGCGACCCACAGCTAAACATTATTGAACGCAAAGAAACGCTCACGAAAGCAAAAGAAGGCCGTGACGCCACGATCAACCGCATTAAAGACCTCATCCGTGACGTAATGATGGACGGTAAAACGGTGACAGGTATCGGATTCAGCGCACCCGGCCCCCTCAACCCGAAAACCGGCGTGGTCGTGGCCCCCCCAAACCTGGACGGCTGGCATAACGTACCACTGGGCGACATACTGAATGAAGAATTTGGTGTCCCGGTATACATCGGCAACGATGCCAACGTCGCTGCACTGGCAGAGACGCTGCGCGGCGCAGCACGTGGCAACAATAACGTGATTTACATCACCGTCAGCACCGGCATTGGCAGCGGTATTATCTCTGGCGGGTATATGATCCTCGGGGAAGAAGGACTCGGCGCAGAAGCGGGGCACATCCCGCTGGTAATTGGCGACCGCGTAAGCACGCTGGAAAAAGAAGCCGCAGGCCCGGCCATTGCTCGTAAAGTACGTGCCCGGATTGAAGCCGGTGAAGAATGCATCGTACGTGACATGGTGGATGGCAACCTGGACAACATTGAGGGCAGCACGGTGGGCAAAGCCGCGCACGAGGGCGACCGCGTTGCACTGGAAGTTGTAGAAGAAGCAGGCACCACACTGGGCCTTGGCCTTGTGACGCTCATTCATCTGTTCAATCCAGAGATTATCGTTATTGGTGGTGGGGTGGCTAACGGCATCGGGAATCTTCTGCTCACACCGGCACGTAAAGCGATACAATCCTACACTATTGATGAAGCCTACTGGCAGAACCTCAAAATCGACTCGCCAGACCTGCCAGAAGACCTGAGTATCATCGGGGCGGCGGCACTGGTTGCCACCCACGGCGGCGTGGAACGTGTGGACGAAGTTGCCAGAACACTTGGTTTGGCTCTGTGATACTTACGGGACTCTTGTAGAAGCGTGCTGGCGCACTATGCTATACTGCGGACAGTTAACCTGATGAGAGCATAATTTTGTAGACTTATGTTAATGCTGCATGATTTCCGAGTCCGCCAGCGTGACTTTCTGCTGGAAATTACCCGTGCCATCACCGGCCAGCTAGACCTGAATGAGGTATTGCGGCTGGTACTGAATGCATCTGTCGTAATGCTTTCTGGCGAGGTAGGGCTGATTGCCCTGCGCGACCTGAACGGAGCGTATCGCGTGAGGGCCACAATGGGCGTGCAGAACGAACATATCGACCAGCTCAACGCGCAGCTAGAAGATCTCGTTGCCGATACCGAAGATGGCCTTGACTACAAACTCATCAACGAAAAAATGCGGCAGATGGCGGTCTCACTGCACCCCTCACTACGGCAGTCCATTGCGCTACCACTGGTGATGGCGGGGGAGCCACTGGGCCTGCTGATTGTTTTCCGGTCGTATCGTGGCAACGCCACCCCGGACGACATCCAGATTTTACAGAGCTTTGCAGATCAGGCATCCATTGCCGTAAAAAATGCCCAGCTTTACGCCGGCATCAACCAGGAACGCCGCCGCCTGTCTGCGATTTTGCAGAACAGTGCCGATGGCGTCATGATCCTAGATCCGCACCTGCGCGTGCTCAGTTTTAATCGGGCGTTGGAACGCATGACAGGCTGGCAAGAATCCGAAACGATGGGGCTGCACGTATCCAGTGTAATTCGCTGGCAGGGCAACGTGGATGACCTTGAGACCTTCATTGAGCAGGGGTGGCCGTACAAACAGATTGACCAGAACGACGAAACAACTGCCGACACCAACAACCTGTACGTCGAGGGCGACATTATCCGTCAGGATGACCTGCCAATCAGTATTGCGATCACATATGCGCCGCTGGTAACACGCAGCGGCCAGCTTACCAACATCATTGCCAGCGTGCGGGATATTACCAACTTCCGCAAGGCCCAGCAGATGCAAAATATGTTTGTGTCCACAGTTTCGCACGAACTGCGCACGCCCATCACACTCATCAAGGGCTATGCAGAAACCCTCAGCCGCGATGATGTAGAGTGGAACCCGGAGGTTGTGCGTGATGGCCTCGTGGTTATCACGGAAGAATCTGACCGATTGAACAGCCTCGTCGATAACCTGATTACCGCCAGCAAAATCCAGGCACAGCGCGGTCTGGAAATTAAGCCGGACACCACCCACCTCGATATGGTCGCCGCCCGCACGGTAGAGCGGTTCAGCAAACAGGCAGCAGAGCACAACCTGACGTTGAACTTCCCGGAAGACTTCCCGGCAATTGTGGCCGATGAGGTGCGCATTCGGCAGGTTATTGATAATCTGGTGAGTAACGCCATCAAATACTCGCCTGCGGGGGGGACGATTGAGGTAGGCGGCAAATTCGACGCTGAATCTGTTGTAATATATGTGCGCGATGAGGGCATCGGTATGTCCGAAGTCGAACGTGAGCAGCTATTTGAGCGGTTTTACCGGGTGGATAACGCACTCAGCCGCAAAACAGAAGGTACCGGCCTTGGATTATACCTTTCGCGGGCAATTATTGAGGCCCACGACGGCACGATAGATGTAGACAGTAAACCCGGAGAGGGATCAACGTTTTACTTCCGGCTCCCCCGCTAATCCAATTACATCCTACTGGAGAAACCCATGCTAACCACAAAGACGATTGCATTTAGCTGCCCCGCGTGTGGTGTGCAGAGCACTGCGCCTGTTACGACCATTATTGACCCAACGGAAAACCCGGAAGCAAAAAGCCAGCTACTTGCAGGGCAACTCAATGTCGTGCAATGCCCAAACTGTGGTACCCGCAGCACCGCCGCCACCCCGCTGCTGTACCATGATGCCGAAAACGAACTGCTCATCACGTTCGTGCCCATGCAACTGAACATGGACGACAAAGAGTCCGAAAAAGTGATTGGCACCCTGATGAACGAAGTCACAAAATCGCTGGAAGGCAAGATGATTAAAGGCTACATCTTCCAGCCACGCCGCGCACTCACTATTCAGGGGCTGATTGAGCAGGTACTTGAAGCGGATGGCGTAACGCCGGAGATGATGAGTGAGCAGAAAGAACGCTCTCGCCTCGTGCAAACGTTCCTGCAAACTGATCCGGCCTCCTATGCGGCACTGGTAGCAGAGCACGACGACAAACTGGACATGCAGTTCTTCCAGACGATGACCATCATTGCGCAGCGTTACATGCAGGAAGGCCGAATGGAACTGGCCGAACAGGTGCTGATGGTGCAGCAGCGGATTGCCGAACTATCAACCGTCGGTAAGGAGTTAATCCAGCAAAGCGAGCAGCAGGACTCGATGGTACGCGAGATAGCGGAAAAGCTCCAGGCGATGGGTACCAGCCCCACCCCGGCAGATGTGGTCGCGCTGGTGCAGCCCTACGCGGAAGATGAGGCACGTTTACAGGCGTTTGTGGGCCTTGCACGCCCCATCTTCGACTATGCGTTCTTTCAGGAGCTGACAGGCGTCATAGACGGAACACCAGAGGCCGAGCGTGCCCCGCTGGAAAACCTGCGCAACAGCCTCGCAGAGTACACACAGGCAGTAGACCAGCAGGCCCAGATGCAGATGCAGGCCGCCGCGAACGTGCTGCGCCAGATTCTCCAGAGTCCAGATCCACAGGCCGCGATTGCTGCCAACCTGCAACTGATTGACGAT
>JBCCQC010000275.1:0-6194 GCA_039024535.1 Chloroflexota bacterium | reverse complement strand
TGTTCACCAGAATATCGAGCTTGCCGTGTTTCTCAATCGTTTTGCTAATGAGGTTCTCCACCTGGGCCGGGTCGCTCACATCCGTCTGGATAAAGGTACAGCCCACTTCGCTGGCCGTGGCACTACCGGTTTCTTTATTGCGGCTACAGATAACGACTTTCGCGCCTTCTTCTGTAAAGCGTTCTGCCATACGCTTGCCAATACCGACCGAGCCGCCAGTGATAATTGCTACTTTGTCTTTGAGTTTCATAGCTTCAATGCGCTCCTGTGATGCTGGTATAAGGAATGTGACCGATTACCGGATCACACAAGAAGTATAATAAATCTTCATGGGTAAATGGTATGTAATTCCTTACGAATCTGTTATACGGGTAAATCGTCAATCACCACAAACCGGCCAGCGCTGGCAGGCTATGCCGCATTCAGTGAATTCAAATCACTCGTTTCACATCGCCATAGCCCGGTGCCTCAGTCGATGTACCCCAGCGCCCGCAAATGCTCCACCACTTCGGCGTCTACATCCTTAAACTCGTTGCCATCCACCCGCCGCAAGGCCGCCTCTGCAGAAAACGCATCAAGGCGGGCACGCAGCGCATCGGTCATCTCCGGTTGCGCATCAGCAATGCTGCGTACCTCATTCGGGTCAGCAAACACATCAAACAGGCCATCAACATGCTCGCCAATCGTCGTCAGCTTGTGGTCGCCATCGTAGATGCCACGCCGCACCTGCCGCAGCTTCATCACGTCAATCATGTGCGGGGCACGGTGTTTCATCACATTCAGGAACGTTTGCGGCGGGAACGCCTCCGAGTAGACCACGCCGCTTTCCGGGTCAGGTCGGCCATTCACAGACGTATGCAGCGTCAGTTCACTGACGTTCGCGTTCGGGTCAGCCTCATCCAGCGGCGGCGTAATGCCCGTCACGTCCATCACCGTGTGGAAAATGCGCCGGGTGCTCACGTTCGTCTGTACACGCTTCCCTGCCGGGAAGGTTTCCGGATAATGCACCATCAGCGGCACATGCACCAGTTCCTGGTACACCACAAAACTATGCCCGATAAACCCGTGATCGCCATGTGCCTCGCCGTGGTCTGCCGCAATAATCACCAGCGTGTTATCCAGTATGCCCTGCTGCCGCAACCCATCCAGAAAACGCCCCAGCACATCATCCTGGTGCGTCACTTCCGCATCATAGAAGTCGTGCAGCACCGCGTACTCCCAATCCTGTAACGGTTCCTCCGGCGGGGCCGCCCACCGCGCAGCATCCGCATTAAACCGACGCTGAAATTGATAGGCGTGGCGGTCTTTGCGCAGGTGCGGTGCCACCCGGTCTACATATTGTTGCGGCGGGCGATAGGGCAGGTGTGCATTCATCAGGTTCACGAACGTAAACAGCGGCTGGTCATTGCCCCCGGCATGGTGCGCCGTCACAAAATCAAGCGCATCGGCCAGTGAATTTTCTGTGTGGCCCTTGTAGTTGACGTAGCGCGTCCAGATGGGCACCAGAAACGGGTTCAAAGACACCCGAAACAACCAGTCAGAATGAGCAAACTGATTCTGCACGCGGTGGGCAAAGCGCCGGAACCCCCGCGACAGTGCTTTACGCACCGGGCCACGATGGACATCAATCGGGCGCTGTGGCGAGGCCCCGGAATAGTTATAAAAGTGGTCAAACCCGCGCGATAGGCCGTTATCCAGCAGACCTACCAGCGGATTGTTACAGAACCCCACCGTCCGATAGCCCTCCACCTGTAAAATTTCGGCCAGCGTCGGGTAAGCCCCGCTCAGGCTATGGCTGGCCTCCGTGACGCCGTGTGTGCCGGCATACTGCCCGGTAAAAATAGAGGCATGAGCCGGTATCGTCCACTGTGCCGGGGCAATCGCCCGGTCAAACACCGTCGCACGTTCTGCAAAGCGGGTGAGGGATGGTGACGTTTCGCGCGTGTGCCCATAAGTCGAAAGGCGGTCGCGGCGCTGGGTATCAAGAATGATAAGGAGTACGTCGGGTCGTTGCATAGCCGTCCTGCTGGCTGTCGATTAAAATCGCTACAGGGCGCAAGCATAGCACCGCCACACAGCGCAAACAACACCATCCCGTGCCAGAAATCCGGCCTTGCAATTCGTACAGGCCGCCCTATACTTTAAGCATATGTTACGGGGAGTTAGCTCAGCTGGAAGAGCATTTCTTTGACGTAGAAAAGGCCACAGGTTCGAGTCCTGTACTTCCCACAAACCCCGACATCAGGTGTCGGGGTTTTGTTTTATATCCCTCCCCTACCCTGCATCCAGACCCCGAACTACCCACACCACCAGCACGGGTGCTATATTAGGGAGCAAATCCGTCGTGTTGGAGATTCCTGATGCGTCAACTTCAACAGATTCAACCCTTCGCGCTTGTCCAGTGGTTCCTGTTCGCAGGTGTGGCTCTATTTACCGCGCAGGTCGGCATTCTGCCCCGCTTCGCATTCAGCAGCCCCGTCTTTGGTGATCTGGAGTTCAGAATGTACTGGACGCACGCGCTGATGATTCCGCTGATTGTGGTTACAATCGTGCGCCTGCTATTCAACGATGACTATGCCCGTCACTTCGCCAGAACGCTGAAGTCAATTGTCACCGGGCCGGGGGTGCTGTGGCTGGCACTGGCTGCATGGGTTTTCGCCAGCCAGTTCTGGGCATTCCAGAATCCCTCCAATGCCGTATACGCCTCGCTGCTGCTGGCGCTGGAGTTATCTCTGGGCATCGTCATCGCAACGACCATCAGCCGGGGCGCACTGGCAATGACCAGCGTGGTGTTTCTGGTAGCGGCCCTGCCTCATGCCATCCTTGGCCTGCTACAAACCGTGCAGGGCGATGTACTCGGCCTGTATGCCCTCGGGGAGCGCCCCTTCAACCCGGAAGACCCCTTCGGGTTCGGGCCACAGCTTTTCCGCCCCTACGGACTATCGTTCCATCCCAACATTCTCGCAGGGCACCTTGGCATGACGGTACTCATCGGGTTAATCGCAGCGTATGGCACGCGCAAACGCCCCGTGTTGATGGGCGTTATGCTGCTGCTGGTGGCCGTCTGTTTTGTCGCGCTGCTGGCTACTGTATCGCGGGTAGCGCTGGTGATTACGGTCGTGGTGATGGTACCCGCTGCCCTCTATGCCTTCCGTCCACGCGGCAGGGGCCTGATTGCGGTCTGGGCACTGGTGGGGCTAACGGGCATTGCACTGGTCATCATCGGTATCACTACCCCGCTGGTCAGCCAGCTTGTAAACCGCTTCTACACCATGCTGGGGGATCCACAGGCGGCAATGGCGCGAATTGCCGAAGGCGTGCCCAACACACTGGGCGTGTGGGAGTTAAGCCCGGTTGCCGGGGTCGGGGCCTACAACCTGACGGAAACCATGGTACGCACACAACCGCTGGATCGGCATGGGATGTACCTGCACGCGCACAACGTATACATCGTGGTACTGGCAGAACTGGGGATCGTCGGGTTTGTACTGTACACGGCTGGCCTGTGGATACCCGTACGTAACCTGCTGGCAAAAGACCGGATGCTATCACTCGCGGCAGCAGCGCTCCTAACCTTTAACCTGATTATCCTGTTCGACTACTACTACTGGTGGCCGCCCCCCATGCGCCCCACTATGTTCTGGGTACTGGGGACAATATGGGGATTGCGAGCATGGAACCGCGCCGCACAGCCCGTAACCGATACCCCGGACAGTGAACCCGAACCCTCGGCAGCGGTGGGGCAACCCACCTGACCCCAAATTACACAGGGCATGGCGTCAGTGCCGTGCCCCATACACACCATCGGTTCATTCCACCGCGTAGATCACAATCTCCCCTTCCCGGTGAACTTCAGTCAACAGATCATCCACCCCATCCGGCAGCACATCACCCACGCCAACAAACACGTAATCAATGTAATTTTCCGGGTCAGTCACCAGCGCCGTTGCCTCATCTGCGCTCAACGCACCGTCGAAGAACGCCTCTGCAAGTGTTTTCTTCTCGCCACTGTTGAGCGTTTCCGGCCCGTGGCCCACATAAGACCGCAGCGCCGCATACACCGGCAGGCGCGTCCCCACGCTAAAGCGAGAGAGCACCGCCGCCCCCCTTTCCTCCCCGGATACGTCGTTTTCGTCCAGCCATTGCAGCGCCTCAATCGTGCTGGTTTCCGTGTACAGATCACGCGGGGCCGCCATCACGCCCAGTGACGTAACCACAAGCAAAAACAGCATCGTCGGCAGGGTCGTCACCAGCAGCGCAGGGCGCAGCCAGCGGCGGCGCAGTTCGCCACTATCAGACTGCATAAGCCGCGAAACACCCATCACCGCCAGAATCCCCAGCGCGACAAACACCCCTTCTCCCAGGCGGCGCTGCACATTAATCGGCAGATACACCAGCATCAACCCGGCAAAGCTCCACGCCAGCAACAGCAGGTAACGCTCATCGGGGTTGCGCCACGCAGACCGCACCGCAAACGCCCCCGCCAGCACCACCGGCCCATAGGACAGCGCATAATGCCACACAGGCGGCGCAGGCAGCAAATTCTGGCTGCTCCATTGCGCCATTGCCGAATTCGCGCTGAAAAGCCACACATAGTAGAAGAACACCGGCAGCGTAATCCCCCCCGCAATCACCGCCCGGATAAACAGCGGCATCGGGAACGCCCGATTACGCACCCACAGCAAAATACCCCACACACCCAGCACCACATACAACACCGCCAGGTAAAACGGCACCGTCAGCCCCGTAAGCACCCACATCGCCCCGGCAAACACCGCATGACGCAATGGTCCATCACTGCGCGGCCCACTGTTCAACAACAGCACCACACCCGCCAGCAGCGTCAGCCGCCCCAGCACCAGATGCGGCAGCGTCAGCATCCCCAGAAAAGAAAATGCCTCCGGGATAAACCACTCTGGCGGCGTCTCATTAAAGGGCAGCAGCAAAATGCCCAGCCCACCACCCACCGTAATAATCAGCGTTGCCATAAAGCGTGCCCCGGCCTGCTCAATAAACACGGCAACCAGCCGGTAAACCACCAGAATTTGCAGCACCCCCAGCACCACCCGCATCCCATGGAACAACCATAACATCTGGTTAAACAGCGCCGGGTTATCCGTGCCGGTATACAACCGCATAAACTGGCCGGGGGCAATATACGCCAGCAGCGTCAACGGCGCAGCCTCGTGTGGCTCTGCGGTATAAAAAATATGGAACGACCAGTACCCCTCCAAACCCTGGCGCATCTTGCCCACATAACTGAACGAGTCATCGGAGGCCAGCACAAAACCACTGTACTGCCAGCCATTCGGCGTATTCACCACAGCCAGCGCATACGGCACACACGTCAGCGCCATCACCACCACAGCGAAAATTGTAACCCGCACCCACTCGTCCGGTGTTACGCGCATATCATGCAACCTCTTTACTGGCTTCAATAGCTTCCGTCGATTCAGCCGTCTGCATCACATCATCAAGCTGCACACCCAGCCTGATAAATCCCCAGAAGCCGGTAATGGCATAGACTATAATCGTCAGCAGGTGAACCACCACCCCGATTGCCAGGCCCGTCGAATCTGCCACGCCAAACGCCCGCCCCGCTACAATCATCGCCGTCTGGAACGGGCCAATCGCCCCCAGTGACGGCAACGCCACACTGAACGACGCCAGCGACATCCCCAGCCCGGACTGCAAAACAACGTTGTCTGGCACGCCCAGCGCAAGCTGCCCCAGCACAAATATCGTGTAGGAAAGCGACCACGAAATTGCCGTCCAGATAATCGCATGGGCAAAGCGCCCCGGATGTACCAGCGGCTTCAGTCCCAGCAGCAAATGATCCAGCAAATCGCCCAGTGGCAACCGCTCAAGGAATTTCAACCGCCCTGTAACCGCATTCAATATGCTATGGGCAAAGCCGGGGTAGCGTGCCAGCACAATCAACACGCCGAAGCCCACGATGGTGAGTGCGGTGAAAATCGGTGCTATTGTCGCCACGTTCTGCTGGACTGTTTCTGGCATGTTCGGCACCTGCGTAATCACAATACCCAGCACCACCAGAACAGCCACTGTATCCAGCAACCGCTCCACGACAATGCTTGCCGCCGATGTCATCACCGGCACTTTTTCCCGCCGCGCCAGGATCGTCCGCGCCACCTCGCCCAGCCGCAGGAACAGATTCAAAACCATCATAATGC
>JBCCQC010000274.1:0-6200 GCA_039024535.1 Chloroflexota bacterium | reverse complement strand
GAGTGGTTGATGGCTTCTTCCACCGTTTTTAGCTCGTCTTCTGCCAGTGTGAAATCGATTCGTTTTCCCATACCCACAGTTTACCCATCTTTTGGATAACTTTCGACTACTGGCTTAGTCATCCAGCCTGATACCCGCCTGTGATAGAGCACAGATAAAAAATACCCCGCCGATCACGACGGGGTAAACCACAATCTCAGTTCAGGCAAACTTCTCCGGTAAATCTTTGTGGTGCTTACCGGGAAGATGCAGGCTTTACTTTCGCAGTTTGGGATCCAGAGCATCGCGTAAGCCGTCGCCCATAAAGTTCACGCACAGCACCGTCAGTGTAATCATCAGTCCAGGCCAGAACACAAGTGATGGGGTCAGGGTGAGGTAGTCTTTACCGTCGAACAGCAAGCGTCCCCACGTCGGGAAGTCCGGTGGGAAGCCCAGCCCGAGGAACGATAGCGCCGATTCAGTAATAATCGCGCTGGCAATACTGAAAGTTGCGGCCACCATCACCGGGCTAACCACATTAGGCAGCACATGCCGCCGCAATATCGCCAGATCTGATGCCCCCAGGCTGCGCGAGGCCATTACGAACTCACGCTCTTTCACAGTCAGCACTTCGCCACGCACAAGGCGTGCGGTTGGCATCCACCCCAGCGCACCGATTACCGAAACCGTCAACAGGAAGATACCCAGTTCCGGGCCGAATACCCCACGAAGTGAATCACGGAACAACAGCGTAATCACAAGGAGCAGTGGCAGGGTTGGCAGTGCAAGGAACATATCTGTCAGGCGCATCAGCCAGCCATCCAGTTTACTGAAGTAGCCAGACAGCATACCCACCAGCGTACCCAGCGTCATCGCAATCAGCATTGCAGATGCACCGATTGCCAGCGAGACACGCCCACCATAAATTGTGCGGGAGAGCGTATCGCGCCCCAGTTGGTCGGTACCGAAGGGGTGCGCCACTGTCATCCCCGAGTTTGCGGCGATGATGTCAATATAGTCCGGGTCGATTGTCCACAGATAGGGGCCAATCGCCACGCCCAGAATAATGACTGACAGGATGCACAATGCCGCCATTGCGAGCCGGTGCTTGCGGAACTGCCGCCACGCATCCCGCCACAGGCTTTGCGACTTATCTTTTGTGTCGCCGTCAATTTTGAGTTTTGCCGGACTTTTTTGAACCGTTGTTGCCATAGAAGGTTTACCTGACTAACTGTAACGGATACGCGGGTCTAGCAGCGCGTAGATAATGTCTGCAAATAAGTTAAAAAAGACGATGAGCACAGCAAAGATGAAGGTGAGGGTCTGGACGGTAGGGAGGTCGCCCCCCTGGATGGCAATGATGAGTAGCTGTCCCAATCCGTTGATACGGAAAATTTGCTCCGTGATGATAGCACCCTGAAATACTGTCGGGATACCAAGTGCGATAAGCGTCACGACGGGAATCATGCTGTTGCGCAACGCATGGACACTGACCACGGTCTGTTCGCTCAACCCCTTGGCGCGTGCGGTACGCACATAGTCCTGGTTGAGGTTATCCAGCATGGCGGAGCGTGTGTAGCGGCTGATCTGCGCGGTGTAGAATAACGTCAACACAGTAACGGGCATCACCATCTGCCGCATCTGCCTCATGAAGGTCTCCACATCGCTGACGACGAGCGTCGTGTCATAGATAGACGGGAACCAGTTTAACTCCACACTGAAGATAACGATGAACAGCAAGCCAGTAAAAAACGTCGGAACCGAGAAGCCGATCATCGACAGGAACGTGCCCACCTGGTCAAACAGAGAATATTGACTGTAGGCCGAAAGTACGCCCACGGGTACGGCAATTGCAATAGACAACGCATACGCAGTGCCAACAACCCACAGGGTTTGCGGTAGTCGCTCTATGATGAGGTCAACCACCGGGCTACGGGTTTGCCACGATAGATACCGCAGCCGATTTTCTGAGTTACCAATCGACCATCCTGTTGACGCCTCAATCAGGTTGAGCGGTTCGTTAATCATGAACTGCCGCATCCACTTCACGTACTTGATAAGGAACGGATCGTTGACGCCCATTGTCTCGCGGATTTGCTCACGGACTTCTGGCGGGATCGTCAATGGCAGGTTGCCCGTGGGGTCACTTGGCGATAGCTCCAGAATGGCGAACACAACCAGGCTAATCCCGATCAGGGTAGGGATAGAAATTAAGACACGACGCAGGATAAAGGCGGTCACAGATAAGTCCTCGTGATGGTAAACAAGTTGGGAAGAGGTGCGTTCCCCTTCCCAATTTGAAGCGTTACCCGGTCAAGCGCAGTGGGTTAGCCAGCGCGTGTCCAGTCTGCAATGTTCCACAGTTCAGCATCCCAGCCGTTGATCTCAACGCCTTCAATGCTGTTGCCATGTGCAGATACGCTACCACGATAGACCAGCGGGATCAGCACATAGGATTCGACGAGGATGTCATTCATCTCAATTACGAGGCCCGAACGCTCTGCCGGTTCACCTGTTTCGCTGTAAACATCGAACAGCTCATCGTATGCAGAATCACAGAAGCGCGGCACATTACGGCCCAGCCAGTTGTTATCCGGGGCGGGGGCTTCACCACAAACCCAGCGAACCATGAAGGATTCTGCGTCTGTACCGGAGGTACCACTGGTGAACATTTCTACGTCAGCGTAGAACTTCTGGTACGTGTCAGGGCTGGCCGGGTCACCACCAAAGAACACTGCCGCGTCAATGCTACGCAGTTCGGTCTCGATGCCAATTTCCGTCCACCACTGCTTGATGAGTGCCTGGGTGCTCTGGCGTACTGCGTTAGTGGAAGTCTGGTAAAGAATCACCAGCGGGGTGCCTTCGTACTCGCGGATGCCGTCGCCATCGCTATCGAGGATGCCAGCTTCGTCCAGCAGGGCGTTAGCACCTTCGATGTCCTGAACAAGGCAACCATCATTATTCGGGGAAACATTTGCAGGGGGGCCGTTCACGATGTTGCAAGCTGCCACACCACCTGCGCCGTACAGTTGCTCTGCAATGATGCTGCGGTCAATTGCCATAGACATAGCCTGGCGAATCGTCTGGTTGCTGAGGAATGGGTGTGCGTTGCTGCCGTCTTCCATCCAGATAGAACGATCCGGGTTATCCGGGCTGGGGTCAGTCTGGTTCAGCATAAGGCGCTCTACGTTCGAAGCGAACGCTACCACGACCTGGCCGTTACCAGCAGCTTCCATATCGCTCAAAACCTGCGGAGAAATCTGAAGGTTCCATGCGTAGTCAGCCTCGGCAGATTCCAGTACAGCACGCGCTGCGGATTCTGCGTCACCACCACCCTTGAACACTGCGCGGTCGAAGAAGGGTTTGCCCTCGTCAGCACCACGGTAGAGAGGGTTCTTCACGTAGGTAACAACGTCATTTGCACGGAAGTCTTCAACAATGAACGGGCCGGTACCGATGGGGCCAAAGTTTTGCTCTGTACACTGCTGTGCAGCCGTACCCAGGCAGTCAGCAAACTGTGCAGCCTGCAGGATGGGGGACTGCCAGCCAACAAACGGGCCATAAGGGAACGGACGCGGTGCGTCGAACGTTACCAGTACGGTGAAGTCGTCAACAGCTTCCGCGTTCACAACACCTTCGTAGAACTGTGCCTGCGCACAACCAAACTCTTCGTTTGTGCAGTATTCCCATGTAAATACCACGTCAGCAGATGTGAACGGTGTGCCGTCTGACCATACAATATCGTCACGCAGCGTCCATGTGATGGTCGTCAGATCTTCGGAGATACCGCCATTTTCCAGGGTTGGAATATCTGCGGCAAGGTACGGAACCAGTTCACCATTAGGGTCAGGGCGTGCAAGCGGCTCAACAACGAGGGATGCCGCCTCGAGGTCTTTGTTACCACCGGACAGATACGGGTTTACCGTGGATGCTGCCTGCCACCACAACAGGTTGAGGGTGTCCTCTTCCTGTGCAGAACTCGTATTCGTTGCGCCTGTGCCCAACAATGTGAGCACGAGGGCCGCGACGATTACTCTTGATAGAAATTTCATGCTGTAATCTCCAGAAATGTGATTTAAAAATGTTATACTTTCTCATCATACGGCTTATATTTATATCGTGCCTGTGTGACTTACACCAAAAAAAGTGGCAAAAACTTTTGAATTTCTAACCAATTAAATGGTCTGTGGCTATTGACAGGACGATTTTCGGTATGATTCGAGCGTACTATGGCTACTTTAAGCAACTGGCATACAGAATACCAGTGTGTAAGTTAACCATACAGTTTTTGTTGAAATATGTGGAAATAGCATCTGGAATCTGGCAAACCAGAGGCTACTATTTAGCTCATCTTACAAACATTCAGTCAAACTTCAGGTTTTTAACATGTTATCAAAAGCACAAGAACTCAAAAATGAAATTATTCGCCTCCGCCGTGATATTCACCAGCATCCCGAACTCAGCTTTGAGGAAGAACGTACAGCAAAACTCGTAGCGGAAACGCTCGATGAAATCGGCATCAAAACGGTGAAAACGCAGGTTGGACGCACCGGCGTTATTGCGGATATTGGCACGGGATCCGGGCCAACCATCGGCATCCGTGCAGACATGGACGCTCTGCCCATCACTGAAAAGACCGACGTGCCGTGGAAATCTCAGACGGAAGGCATTATGCACGCCTGTGGTCATGACGCGCACACCGCAATTTTGCTGGGCGTGGCACACATGCTGCAACAGGATTTTGTAGACAACGGCAGCAAATGGAATGGCACAGTTCGCTTGCTGTTCCAGCCCTCCGAGGAGAAATTTGACGAGCAGGGCATCAGCGGTGCGACAGCTATGATTAGCGACGAGGCATTGCAGGGCGTCGATAACACAATTGCACTGCACGTTAGCAGCGACCGTGAAAGCGGCAAGCTCTACTTTGCAGATGGCATGGCACTCGCGGCTGTGGATGCATTCGAGGCAACAATCTATGGGGACGGTGGACATGGTGCGTCTCCGCACACGGGCAGCGATCCACTTTTCATCCTCAGCAACGTGTTACCGCACATCTACGGCATTCCGGGGCGGCGGGTTGCGCCTCTGGAAAGCTGCATCGTTAGCCTCGGGTCAATCCACGCAGGCAAAGCAATGAATGTGATACCGGGTGAGGTATACATTAACGGTACCATCCGCACCTTCAGTGATGAGGTTCGTGCTACCGTACATGAGGAGCTGGAACGCAGCTTCAAGTTTGCGGAGGTAATGGGCGGTTCTTATAAACTGAGTATCAATAAGGGCTACCCGGCCATGTACAACACTGCCTCCGTTAACGATGTTATGCGCGGCGTGACCGGTGAATTTGCAGGCGCAGAAGCCATCGTAAATGGCACATTTGGTATGGGGGCAGAGGATTTCTCTTACATGACGGCGGCGGCCCCCGGTGCTATGTTCATGCTGGGTGCGGACAACGGCGGCGGCGCACATCATACCTCACTGTTTGATATTGATGAGGACGTTTTCCCGATGGGGGCGGCTGTGCTGGCAGAAACCGCACGGCGCTATGTGACGGGCGAAGCGCAAATGTAACACACATGCTCCCTGTGGCTTTCGCTGTGGGGAGCATACTAGCTAAACGAACTGACGGGTTTCTGTATCGATCATGCCGCGATCAGTAAACTTTACAAACGGGCTAACGCTCAGGCTCATGATGGAAAGTGTTAAGAAGGGGCGTGTGTGGTCTACACCCAGAGCACGCAATTGCTGCTGAATGGACTCCATACCCACGGCAACTTCATGAACCTCACCATTACTCAGCAAACCGAAATAGGGGAGTTCGAGTTCTGCAATAACATCGTCTTTGCGCGTCACCACAACGCCGCCACCCAGTTCATGAATCCGTCTGGCTGCCACCGCCATTGCCCCCGGATCGCGCCCGATAACGATAAGATTATGGCAGTCGTGTGCCACTGTTGACGCAAAAGCCCCTTCGGTAAATCCTGTTCCACGGATGAGTCCGGCAAAGTGCGTTTTGCCATCGCGTGCAAGGATAGCAGTGATTGCGAGATCATCGCCTTTTGCAAACACTGGAAAACCGTCCTGGAGTTCGATTTCGGCAGACGCCAATCTGGTGAGGGTGGTGTACTTTGTTTGCAGGGCGACCACGGGCATGGTTTTCGTTTCATGCACGCCAGCATCAGCAATGCGAAACAAGTCCGGCGAGACTTCCCATGTGAGCG
>JBCCQC010000273.1:0-6201 GCA_039024535.1 Chloroflexota bacterium | reverse complement strand
TTTGAATTTAGCGTGACGCTTGACTCTGCAGTGCCAGACGGGTTTACGCTGGCTTACTCGGTCAATGATGGCACAGCCACGGCCGGAGAAGACTACATAAACTCTTATTCTGGGAATTACTAAGGGTGTGCCGTAAAAAAATCCGGGTTGTTGCAGGTTTCAAACGTAAAGAAAAACGAAGAATGTAAACTATACTGGAGCCGTTATAATCTGCAAAAACAGGGGTATTTAACGCATATGACAGACGAAAACGCGGAACAGATCATTGAATCGTACTGTGTGCGCGACCGAAAAATGGTAGAGATGCAACAACCAGAGGCTGTGTGGACGAGCCGGGGGATGCCCGGTACGCGTGGCACCTGCCCGGAGTGTGACGGAACGGTGTTCCGTATGGGGGCTACCTACCTGCACGAGGGGCTGGAGCGCCCCACGGCGGTGGTGCTGAAGAAAAATCCGCGCCGCCAGCCTCCAAAGATCACGCCAAACACGGTTTACGTGAACTATGCAGAGCCTGATGAGGAAGCCGCGCAGCAAATTGCCGCCGACCTGAACAAGATTGGCATGACGACATGGCTGCACGACCCCACGCCGGACGATGTAAAGTGGGCGGGGGGCGTTCACCCGGCGCTGAAGGACTGCGACCGTATGGTATTTGTGATGTCCGGGGCGTCTATGGCCGATGTGCAGAACGAAGCGGCGTGGGCGTTCTTCCGCAAGAAGCGCAAACCCGTGGTTATTGCGCAGATGGAACCGGGCATCTCCCCGCCGGATGATTTGCGCCGTAGCCCACGCTTTGACTTCGCCACACAGGACTATAAGCGTGCGCTCCGCGAGATGTTGCAGGCGCTGGCACGGTAAGGGAGCCGCGCCATGTGCAAAGAGAACCTTGAGACGTTGGGAGGTGAGGTGTTCGTCGGAATTTAGTATTTGTGGACATCAAAAATCTCTGGAAAAATGATTCTTCTCGTAGGGGCGTAGCGCCGCTACGCCCCTACCATAGTTGCATGTTGGATTATTCAATCGCCGGGGGCTTTGCGTTGATAGGGTATGCACCCCGCAAATTGACCCCTCCGCTATCGTCGGGTACACTTCCCGCCCGTTGACCACAACCCGATATTTACGCCTATGACTGCAACTGCCAGCCCGCAAACCGCATCCCACCAGCCCGAAACCGCCCGTGCTGCCGCCAGCCCACGCCGTGCGCTATGGCTGGTCATCGCTGCCAGCTACCTGCTGCTGTTCACACTGGCGATTGCCGTGCGCGTCGTCACCTACGAGCGCTACCTGCCCGTATTTGAACACATTGACGAAACCTTCCGCTTTATCCACGCCTATCAACTCCGCGATGATGCACCGCTGGGCCTGCAATACGGCGTCATTGAGTGGACGGAGGGCTTCCCGCCGATGCAGCCGTGGGTGGGCATGGCTTCGCAGCGGGTGGTGGAGCGGTTTGTTGCGTTTCCGTTCCCGCCAGATTATGTGCGGGCACTGCGCGGACTTTCTGCGGTGCTGAATGTGGGGACAACGGTGCTGCTGGCGCTTACGGGGTGGATGCTGGGGCGCAGGTATGGCACGGTGGGCGCGGCCCTGAGCGGGTTTGCGGCGGCGCTGGTGTGGGCAATTGCGCCGCGTGTGGTGGGCACGGGCAATCTGGCGCTGATGGATCCGTTGATTTTCCCGATGACGGCACTGGCGCTGTTTTTTACCGTGTTTTCTATTCAGGAGGACAGTGCGTGGGGTGCGGTGGGGGCACTGGCGGCGGTGATTGTAGCGATTTACACCAAGTATGTGCTGATCTATGCGCTGTGGCTGCCGTTCTGTGCGGTGGCGGTGCTGGTGTGGCGGCGCAGATGGCGTGCGGCCCCGTGGCTTGCTGGCATGGCCGTGTTGAGTGCGGTCACGGCGGGGTGGCTGGTGTTCGGGCACAATGCGCTGGCGCTGGATAACCGCGAGGCGCAGAACTTCCGCGAAGATGGGCTGGCAAATATGCTCTCGCTCAGCCGTAACGCGGATAACCTGCTGTACACGCTGGAGGAAACCACGGGCGTGTGGCTGTTCGCGGTGGTAATTGTGGCGGGTGTGGTCGCGTATACGGTGAGCAGGCGGCGCGGCGAACCCACAGTAAACGCGGGGTGGCTGGCGGTGCTGTTGCCGTACACACTCGGCTGCCTCATGCTTACATCCTCGGTGGATATTCTGCGCACATGGGAGCCATACTGGTTCCGCGTGCGGTACACGCTGCCGGTGGCACAGGCATTATTGCTGGTATGGGGCGCGTGTGTCGCTCAGGTGGCGCTGACGCTGTGTAATATTGGCAATAATTTGATGCAAAGGCGCGAAGACGCAAAGGCGCAAAGGATAGGGACATGGCGTGCCATGCCCCTACCAGCGACAATATGGTTTGTTGGGGTCATGGGTCTATTTGCCGTCCCTGCGCTCACCACGAACATCACGCTGGCACGCGCCTACACACAAACCCACACCTACGAAACCATCTGGCAGTGGTCACATGCGTCGCTGCCACAGCCGGAGGGTAAATGGATCACGGCACAGCGCAGCTTCCTCGAAAAAACATGGAACCGGGCATGGAGCGGCTACAACCTGCCGACCACATTTGAATGGGTACACGACGCCAACCCATCGCACACTGCACCGGCACAGTTTTTTGCAGACGGCATTACCTACTTTGCCGCCACAGATACCGACCTTGAAACCACATTCGCGGCAGAGGGCATGGAAGCATGGTTGGCGCAACTCTACCCGATCAAAACCATAGCGCATGGGCCGGGGCGCGGAGCTGAAACCACACACTTTTACCGGCTGCTGCCGCCGCAGGTGCAAACGGATGTGGCTTACGGGGAAAATATTGCGCTGGTGGGCTATGACCTGAACGCAACCACGTTCAATGCCGGGGATGTGCTGGCGCTGCGCCCGTTCTGGCAGGTGAGTGCTACCCCCGCCACCAACTACTCCATGTTTGTGCATCTGCTGGCAGAGGGTGACGCACAGCCCACCGCCCAGTACGACGGCCCTCCGGTCAATGCGATGCGCCTGCCCGTTACATGGACAGACCCCGACGAGGTGCTGACCGGCACACAGGCGCAGATCGCGCTGCCAGCAGACATCAGCCCCGGTGATTATGCACTGGCAATCGGCCTGTATGATTTTAACACCGGGCAACGGCTGTTACTGCCGGATGGCACCGATACCTACCGCATCGCCATTATCGTGGCAGAGTAGCACATATCATGATAACAACATCAGACGGTTATTCACGCTCACTTTTCTCAGGAGTCACATAACACAATGCCACGTCTCATCCTCCCGCACCTGGAAACGCTGCACCATCAGGTAAGGAGCATTCTGGATTTATATCGGCACATGCTGGACGACGAATTTCTGTTCGCGGCGGCAGTGCAGGTACCGCAGGCGGCTGTTATTTTTGAGCTTGCCGGGAACGCGCCATTGAACTTTAAGGGAGACTCCCTATCACTGGCAGAGGTGCTGACGCTGGTGGCATACCGCTATGGATTCGATGCCGTCCAACGTGTGGGGCAGGGCGGGTATGCTGTCGTGCTGGGAAGGCCCGCCGGTACCGAACACAATTCACAGCGTGTTTTACGGCTCGTGCCGGAGCACCACGTGAGGAATGTGCTGGGGAATCCGGGTTCAGCAAAAGCGTACAATGTGCGGCTGGACGATAATAACGAACCGGTTCGTGATCCTGAGTATCCGCTGCTGTTGTCGGATCTGTTTTTGCTGCCCCGCCACACAACCCGCCTCGTGTTTACACACCCGGATGGTACGGTTGCACAGGCAGCAGGCCACCCGGCAGTGTTGCACTGCCAACTTTTGCCAGAAGTGAAACCGCTTAACGGTACGGGGCTGGATCGGCAGATGGCACAACAGGCAGGTGATTTATTAGAGGCGGCACTGGCGACGCTGGGGGTGAGCGTTGCCGATGCACATGGTGGCAATGGGGGCGTTTTGATTGATAGGAACGGCGAACCCATGATGCAGCCACAGCATGGGAACGCCGAAATACCACATTACATACCCCTTGTGCTGGACTACGGCTATTACTCCAACATTGGGCCGCAAAGACTGGCGGAGGTCCTGCTTCGTAATGGAGTCAATTTCCCCGCACAATCAAGAGCCGCACTCGTCAGTGAAATTGCAGAATCTGACCAACCGCTCAGTGATTTCGGACGGAAGCTGTACGATACGTCGGTGGTTAACCCGCAGATGTGGATTACACCCGCAAAACAACACTGGCGAACCGTAAAAGAGCAGGTCTACCCGGCACTCCACGCACAATCACGACTGTCGCGTTTGTACCCGGATTATGACGAGGTTGTGTTTCCTCAGCGCATTGAAACCTACACCTTCCAGATATAGCAACCGGGCAATTGATAGCAGCCGGGGCAGTCGCTGTGATGGGCAAAGGGCGCTATAATGGGAAGGCTTTAAAAAAATAATCTTAACCCTGGAGTCCCCATTATGGCTGCCCACCCGTTTATTGAACTGGACGACTACCGCCCGATTATCGGTGACGAAGCGGTTGATCGCATTCACGCAAAAGCCGAAAAACTGCGGGGACGGCGCGTGTGCCACATGAACTCAACGTATTATGCGGGTGGTGTGGTGGAAATTTTACGCTCCATGACCATGCTGATGAACAAACTGGGCATCCCGACGGAGTGGCGCATGTTGCGTGGCACGCAGGAGTTTTTCGAGGTCACGCGGGAGATGCACGACGCTGTACAGAGCGGCAGCATGGAACTGACCACTGATAAGAAAGAAGCCTACGAGCGGCTGTTCGAAGAAAACGCCATCCGTAACCAGCTTGACCACGATTTTGTGTACATGCACGACCATCACACAATGGGTATGATTGCCCACTACGACAGAAGCGGCCCGTGGATCTGGCGTTGCCACCTGGACTACTCCGAGGCGCAGCAGGATGTGGTGAAATACCTGGCACAGTTTGCCGACCTGTACGACGCCTCCGTTTTTATTCTGGAAAAGTACATGCAGGATGCGTTTGCCGGGCCACAGGTTGCCATCATGCCCGCTATAGACCCGCTGAAGCCGAATAATCAGCGCATCAGTGAAGATGCGGTCATGGCCCGCCTGAAAAAGTACAACATCCCCACAGACCGCCCCATCGTTACACAGATTTCGCGCTTTGACCGCTGGAAAGACCCGCACGGCGTGGTGGATGCGTTCGAACTGGCGGCGAAAGAGGTCGACGCCACGCTGGTACTGCTGGGTAACATCCCGGCAGATGACCCTGACGACAACCCGCTGATTACATCTTTGCTGGCGCGGCGCAGTGACCGTATTAAAGTGGTGACGGTAACAGACTATCCGCTGGTGGGGGCGCTGCAACAGTTTTCTACGGTGGTGCTGCAAAAATCCCTGCGAGAGGGCTTCGGGCTGACGGTTTCTGAGGCGTTGTGGAAGGGTACGCCGGTCATTGGTGGCAATGCGGGCGGCATCCCCGCGCAAATTGACCACGGCGTAAACGGGTATCTGGTCAACAGTGTGGACGAAGCCGCCGGGTACATCGTGGAGATGGTGAGCAACCCGCAGCAGGCAAAGGAAATGGGCGAACAGGGCATCGAGAAAGTGCGCGGTAACTTCCTGATAACTCGCCTGCTCGAAGATCACTTTGACCTGCTGACCGGCCTTGATGCGATGTAAACGCCGTTGCTGTGATGCCGGGTGGCAGCGGACTATTCGTTGAGGGCCTCAGTGAGTGGGCGGGCGTCTGCCGGGGCTGTGACCGTGACGTTGTTGCTGTAGCCCTCCGGGATGTCGATCTGAATAGCGAGTTCGGTGTCGTCCACGTCAAAGTCAATATCAATACGGCGGACGGCTTTTGTGTTCAGGTCAATATACTGCGTCATGGTCAGGCTGCCGCTGGCGAAAATGTCGGCGGCCTGCTGCCCGGTGGCAATTAACCCGCCCATATCGTCCAGTCCGGCGGTAGCTCCGGCAATCATGGTCTGTGCGGCGGGGTGCGCCAGATCGTAATCAAAGTTAAAAACGGCCACTGCTGCCCCGCCGATGGTGTCATCGGTCTCTCGCGTTACGGGCAGTGAAGGGCTCGATCTCTGTCCGACTTTGTTCGCCATTGAAATCGATTTTGGCAAATTCGCGCTGGGTAAAACTGCTCAGTAAGCCTAGAGATAATCC
>JBCCQC010000272.1:0-6223 GCA_039024535.1 Chloroflexota bacterium | reverse complement strand
TAAGTACGAAAGCAGACCCACATGGCAGATAGGTACACAGGTGTAGCAGATGACCGACGCTATACTGGCGAAAACGTAGACATCACCTACAACCTGTGTACCTATCTGCCATGTGGGTCTGCTTTCGTACTTAAGCGATTTCGCTGAGTAGAACACAAAAACGGACGGGAGTCTCATTATCATAACCATTTCTGATTTAACGTTAAAGTTCGTATGAGTTGTGACGCTCCGGTTGCAGACTATATTATAAGGTCAGCGCTGCAATCTATTATCAGTCTTGATTTTGTCTGAGACCCTTTTTACCTGAACTCACATGGCAGTTCATAATATAAGCTGAATACGATGAGCCAGTTCCTTGCCGATGCTGCCCATAAACTGCATACCCCGCTGACGGCCCTGCGCACCAACATCGAACTGTTGCACGAGGCACACCCGGCTGATGTGGCCGTGGCGCGGGCACTGACGCAGATTGAGTGCCTGACCGTGCTGACAGACGATTTGCCGGATCTGTCACGGATTGAGAACAATGCACCGAGTCCGACTCCTGGGATCGCAATTTGACATTACAGATACGTCATCGCCCACTCGGGTTATGAGCGCTAACGGAGTGATCGCCCCGAATTAAAATGTGCAGTCTGATAGATTTCGGCGCTATACTGAAGCTGATAGATGACTTTGACAACAACTGCTAAGGAATACCCATGTACCGGAAACTCCTCATGTTGACTGTGTTCTGCATTGCTTCGCTGCTGCCGGTAACGTCGCAAGCCGCGCCCACTGATGAATTAATCGCACTGGCTGAGCTTTTCCCGGTGGATACGGACTTCTTTTTTGCGATGAGCAGTGACGATGCCTCTATTGATAGCCTCGATGTGCTGATCGGAGAATTCAACGATTTACTGAACGTTGCACCTGCCGAACCACAACTGGCCCCTGCCAGTTTTCAGCTTCAGGAAGAAGAACCCGAACCCTTCACACCGCTGCGTGACGCTCTGGATGAATTCAGTGAGGAAACATTTGGTTCAGACTTTGCAACCGGAATGCGCCCGTGGCTGGGTGACACAATTGCTTTCGGCATCACTGACTACAGGGAAGAACTGGCGCAGATTATCCAGGGTGGCACGACCGACGATCTTTTCGAAAGCGGCGACATCCCGATACTCTTCGCCATAGCCCTTACAGACCGGGAAGAGGCATTGGCCGCGATGGAGATATTGACTGCGGAAAGCCTTGCCGACGGCACGACTGTGATTGTGGAAACTGCCAACTACACTTACTATAAAGATCCATCAACAGCAATCGGAGCCATCATCACCCCTACGGCATTTGTGCTGGGCACAGAAAGCGACCTGCTGAACGTCATCGATAGCCCCGGCCCCACACTGATGGACAATGCAGATTTCACTGGTGTGCTGGGCCTGATGCCAGCCGAAGGCTATAGCTTCATCTCCTACCTCAACTATAACGCGCTGTTCACAAACTTTGCAGAACTGGCTGCCCTTGACCCGAACTTTGATCCATCACTGAATGAAACGCTGGACGTAACCGAAGATATTCTGGCAACGATTCGTGGAATTGGCATCGGGGCAACGCTGCTGGATGAGCGCACGCTTACGCTGGACTTTGTGCAGGATGTTGACCTGCCCGCACTGGAAGCACTCGGGTTCAGTTATGCGCCCCCCTCACCGATTGACCCGGACTTTGCCACACACATTCCAGAAAATATTGCCTTCGCTTACATGGCAAGCAACCTGAGTGGCCTGTACGATGCTGCGATTGAGAATGTCATCACGCAGGCGGCCCTGCTACCATCAGAAGCCGGTGGCCTTACCCGCGAAGAAATCACTGAGGGTGTAGAACAGGGCGAGTTCCTTGCCGGGGTGTTTACCGGGCTGAACATCCGTGACGACGTATTGAGCTGGATGACCGGCGATTTTGCTATTGTTGCTGGCCTTACGCAGGATGCTGCCTCCATTACCGGCATTGAGTCCATTGATGAACTTCCTATCGACTATGGCATTATTTTCGATGCAACGGCCAACCCGGAAGCCGCAGCCACAACTGTAGAAGGGCTGGCGCGTGCTGCTGACGGTGTGATTGAACTGTCGGATGATGATCTGGAGGCGGCACAGGTTTCTATTACACGCACAGATGAAATGATTGATGATGATGCCGTGGTTGTTTACACCATTGTCGACGAAAGCGGCTTCAATCTACCATTTCCAGTAGAAATCCTGATTGGCTCCGATGAAGAAGTATTCGCTATCGGATCTCGCCATGTGGTAGAAACCGCGCTGATGGGCAACGGCGCACTACCGGGAACCATCGCCTATACAGAAGCCACTGAAGTGTACCTGATTGCTGATACTGGCGCCCTGCTGCTAATTAACTTTGAAGCACTGGCACCACTGGCCCCGATTTACGCAGCGATAAACTCGTTCGATCCATTCGCTGAAAGTGACGCACAGCTTATCGCGGACATCATCGCCTATTTCAGCAGCGCCACTATTAGCAGTACCAATGCAGAAACCGGCATCAGTACCAGCCGCGCTACCATTTCTCTCAACCGCCCGTAGTGCTCATATTTCGGGGTGGGTATAAAACCGCACCCCGCATGTTTAACAGATTTCTGATGTAATAGCGTCCACAGTGGGCGTGTCTCACCATCATTGCTTATCAAACAGGGTTATCATAATGGGCAACCCCGCCAATACCGACCATCCAATCCACGACCTGCTGCGCGAACGGTACAGCGCACGCGCCTACTCCGACCAGCCCGTTGATGCAGAAACACTGCTCAGCGTGCTGGAAGCTGCCCGCTGGGCACCATCATCCCGAAACCAGCAACCGTGGCGTTTCATCGTCGCTCCGAAAGATGACCCGGCTGCCTACGACAAACTGTTTGCTGTCATCAAAGAGGGCAACCAGCAGTGGGCAGGGAATGCACCGGTACTGATGCTGGCGGTAGCTCATACTGGCAGCGGCGACGACTATCGACAGGTTGCGCTGTATGATACAGGGCAGGCTGTGGCTTACCTCACCATCCAGGCACAGGCACGCGGGTTGTCTTTGCGCCAGATGGGGGGCATTCACTATGATGCTGCAAAGGCGGCCTACAACATCCCGGACGACTATCAGGTGATGGTGGCTATTGCACTGGGCTACGCAGAGGCCCCTGAATCCATCCCGGATACGCTCGCCGAACGTGAGCGCAAACCGCGCACCCGCAATTCACTGCACAAAATGGTCTTCCGTGAGTGGGAGCAGGCGTCGCCATTGCTGGAAAGTAACCCGGAACCTGCTGGCGACTGAACAGTGTTTGCGGTGTGTGGTTATGCAGCTTACACCCCGCCAGACGATTGATTACCGGCTGACACTGCATCATAATAACGAGCACCAGAGTGTAATGGAATCAATCAACGTGAATACGACGCCGGTAAAAATTGACCTGAACAAATCCGAGGGCTACCTCGAAATCACATGGAAAGACGAAGCCATCTGCCGCTATCCACTGTCTCATCTGCGGGAGGCCTGCCCCTGTGTACAGTGCAGGGGCGGCCACGAGTATATGGGCAGTGAATTCGCGCCGGATAATCTGCTGGAACTCAAGCCTGCCCGCTCTTACGCCATAGAAAATATAGATGTCGTGGGGAACTACGCCATTCAGCCGCTGTGGGACGACGGCCACCAGACAGGCATTTACACATGGGGCTACCTGCGCAGCTTGTGTCCACCCACCAACGACAATTAAATTCCCTCGTCCAGCAGGGCGTGGCAGCACTGGCCGCCGCTGTACTACTGGTATGGCACCTTAACGGGGAGGTCTGGACTGTGGCGGCGCACGTCGCCTACGGGTTGTTCCTCCTCTGGCTGATCGCTGCGTCGCTCATAGCTCGACGGTGGCCCGGTTTAACAGCCCCACTCATCACCTTTTGCTGGAGCACACTGGCTCTGATGATGGTCATCGGAGCCTATACACCCACAGGATGGAACCTGTGGGTACGCTTTCTGCTACTGGCAATCGTTGGTCAGCAAACGTGGCATCTGTGGCAAATAAACAATCGTCCGCGCCTGCCAGAAGTATTGCTGCCAGTGGCTGCTGTCGCGCTCACCCTGCTGCTAACTTATGCTGCGGATCGGGCTGTGGGCTTAGTAAGCGGTGGTCGGCAGCCGGGAGGGATTGTTTTCCCGCGCAACAGTCAGATTACCTACCGCACACCGGAGTTTACATTCACGGCTCACATCAACACACATGGCTTCCGTGGCCCGGATGTTGACCTGAACACCTCTGTGGACTGTCGTATTGTGCTGCTGGGGGATTCGTTTACGTACGGGTGGGGGGTAGAATATGAAAATACGTGGGGGACGTTGCTGGAAAGCGACTTGCAGAACGCAAACATAGATGCTCAGGTGCTTAACCTCGGGGCGCCGGGTGCTAACATCCCGGACTATGCGTTAATCGCACGGCAGGCATTTCCCTTGCTGGCACCGGATGTTGTCATTGTGGGTGTATTGCAGGGCGACGATATGCGCCAGATGTCCCGCGAGGCGGCGCCTTTCCCGCGTATGCTTACATTCGGTGATGCAGTTCAACCCGGCCCACTGACGGAGTACATCACGTTCCACTATCCGTTTATTGCAGAGCGCACGGTACTGTCACGTAACGGGGCATGGGCTGTGCGGCGTAACTGGCAGGCAACCGCAGCCGCTTTTGTTACCGATTGGCAGGCCCGCCCGGAATGGCGTACCCGCTACGAGGCCCTGCCAGATACCATTCGGGAGCTATTCCTGCGCGGAGAAATCAGCCCGCACTTTGTTCAATTTGCCGTCGTTATGCCAGATTACTGGTTATGGCCGCTGCAACCACCACAGACGCTTACGCCCTACCTTGAGCAGATGTCAGAGGACTTCGAGCAAATTGCACGCGCAGCCGGAGAAGCAGAGGTTATCGTCATGTCTGTGCCGCATGGTGCCTACACACAGCCAGCCGCGCAGGAAGATTTACGTGCCTACGGTTTTGATGTTCCACCCACGCTGCTAACCGCTACACAGGTCGATGATGCCATTGCCAGAGCCGTTGCACAGGCCGATATTGACTTTCTGAGGGCAACGGATGCGTTCAGGCAGAGCGATGAACTGGCATTTTACCCGTTGGATGGGCACTTCAACGAAGCGGGCAATCAACTGTTGTCAGAATCGCTGTTGCCCACCGTCCGCGAACGGTGCCCCTAGCCAACAAGCCCCCACAGACGTACTGTGCCATCCTCAGATGACGACGCAATCAGCGAACCATCCGGGCTGAAGGCAACCCCCCACACCGGCCCTTCATGCCCTTCAAGCACGGCGCAGCATGTGTGGGTTTGCATGTCCCACACACGTACCGTGCCATCGGCACCACCGCTGGCAAGCAGTGAGCCGTCTGCATTGTAAGCCATTCGGTAAACCGTGTGCTGGTGGCCGGTCAGTGCGGCGATCTCTGTTTGCTTCGGGATGCTGTAGAGGCGAATTTTGCCATCCTGAAACGCGGCGGCAACCTGCGTGCCCGTCGGTGCGAACACAATATCCTCCATCATGCTGGCGCAGTTAAACACAATGTGCAGCCGTCGCCGCCGCGCCACATTCCAGAAGCGGATGGTACCGTCGTAAGAAGCAGTCGCCAGCATGGTACTATCGGGGCTGAAGGCAACACCCGTCACCCAGTCGCCATGCCCGCCCAGTGTGCCCAGAACTTCACGGGTTTTCGCATCCCACAACACAGTCATCTCATCTACCGAGGTTGAGGCCAGTAAATCGCCGCGTGGGGCAAAATGCACGCGCAGCACCCAGTCTGTATGGCCGCCCAGTTCATAGATGTCACGGTTGCCACGAATACCCCACAGGCGCATCAGGTTATCTGCCGCAGACGAAACCAGTGTGTTCCCATCGGGGCTGAATGCCACATCACGGACAGCGCCATTGTGCCCGCGCAGCAGCGCAAATGCCTGCCCATCCAGCATACTCCACAGTCGTACACTGCGGTCTGCCGAGGCCGATGCCAGTAGCAACCCATCCGGACTGAACGCCACAGCATGTACCGTGTCCGTATGCTCGGTAAACGTTGCTAGCAGTGCAATCTGTTGCGCATCCTCAAGGCGGATTTCGGGGCGGCGCTCTGGCTGCTCTGACGGCACCACCGGCAGAACATCCTCGGTCAGGCGCTCTGGCTCCACCTCCTGCGTTTCAG
>JBCCQC010000271.1:0-6263 GCA_039024535.1 Chloroflexota bacterium | reverse complement strand
CGTAGCCCTTGAGCCGGGTGGCTTTGCGCTGGTAGGAGTCGAAAATCAGGTTGCTGGCGGCGGCTTCGGTGAGCATAGCATCCCCGGATGGTGGTCATTGACGGGGCATTGTAGCGCAAACCGATTCCGCTAACATGCTACAACTGTAGGGAGCGGGCGTACCCGCTCCGCCACGATTTTTGGCTCGAAGATGCAAAGACCTGTTACAAACGGCTGACCCCGAAGTCGTGGCCGTAGTTGCGCCACACGCTGTGAATGTGTGTGCCGCTGTGCCGCACGTTGTTATACGTCAGCAGGAATGTTTCGCCAAACACGGCGTAGGTATGGCGTTCTTCCAGGACAGTGCTGCCCGTCCAGCCAAACGTGAGGTTTTCAATGCCCTCGGCGGCTACCTGTTCGCGCATGGCCCCGGCAATCGGGGCCGGGTGTGCGCCGATGTACTCCTCCAGAATGCTATCCAGCATAGCAAGCTGCGGCTCGTTGAAGGTCGCGGTGGCAATGCCCTGCGGCGTCAGCGGTTCCATCCGGTAAGTCCGGTCGCCCAGAATATCACCGGGGCTGGTGGACGTGTAGATGGCCGGTTCACCCAGCGAGAGCACGAGTTCACGGGCGGTCAGTTCCTCCACAGCCATCACATGGAAGTCATCACCGTCTTTTTGCGTGATAGTGGGCCGTGCGCCGAGGAACATGGGCGTGGTGAAAATCTCGTCGCCGACGATGCGCGTGTTCACCGTCAGGTGATGACCCAGAAATGACCAGCCCCACCGCGCCGACCCCGGTTCCCCGAAGATGCGCACCCAGAACAGCAGCGGATCATTACCGAGGTCACGCTGCAACGCCATGATGTCCAGCGCTTTAAGGAAACCCGGTTCGCTCATGCCGGTGGCAACCAGTGCCAGCGCCGCATCGCGCTTTGTTTCCGTCAGGCTGCTGAGCGGCAAACCGGGGCGCGTCTGGCGCAGCGTCCAGTTCCAGTCGCGGCTGATGTCATCGTCCATGTCAAATGTCACGGCGTCGCGTTCGGCACCGTCCAGCGCATCCAGCAGGTTCCCGGCGGCGAGTGTGTTGGCGGCGATAAGGTCGGCAGTGGTGGCGGGGGCCTGTGCAGCAACAGTGATCGTCTGGGCGCGTGGGGCGAGCACACCGGGCAGCACCAGCAGGGAGCCGGTTGCCAGCGAGCCTTTTAGAAATGTGCGGCGGCTGATAGGTGTGGGCATGTGTCCTCCAGTTGAAATATTACAGTTATAGTTGACAGATACCCCCATCGTAGCAGATTTCATCAGTTTTCTGTAACAGATCATGCAAGTTTGACATGCCGCGCTACTGTGATCGGCGCTACGCCGAATGCATGAACGTCTGCTTATGGGAGATGTTCACAATAGATAGCGAGTATGATCCCCGGCCAGAACCGGGGACATGGTGTTAAAGCCCCGGACAGTGAGAACCATCAGCAACGCTGCCACCGGCAAATACCTGTGGTGAACTGTAGGACACGATACCTGCAACTAGGGTCAGAGCAAGTACGATGCGTGCAGTTTTCTTTTTATAAATCTAGCATCCGGCGCAGTGTGAGTCGCCTGTGCCGCCGCCGCCCGCATAGGTAGGTGCAACATGGTAGGATGCAATACCAGCAACGAGGGTCAGAGTAAGTACGATGCGTGCGATTGTTTTGCGCATAGGAATTCTCCTGATATGTTGAGCTTCATAATCAGGGTACCGTGTATGCGTGTGTGGCGCAACTATGTGGAATAGGCGTTCTGGAAGGCGATGGATCGCTTATCGTATTTTTGATTGGCGTGAGGCTTCATAACGATTCATTGCTGATTGTCTTTATAAGTTTTATACTTGTTGCGCGTTATTTCGAATCAGCACATGGACTGAACCATGACCACAGACCTCATCGGCAAAACGCTGCGCGGCTACGAGCTGACCGACCACATCGGTTCCGGTGGGTTCGGCGCGGTCTACCGTGCAGAGCAACTGGTCATCGGGCGTGAGGTCGCCATCAAGGTCATCCTGCCGGAGTTCGCCAACTCCCCGGATTTTGTGCGCCGCTTCGATACAGAAGCGCGGTTCGTGGCAAAGCTGGAGCACCCCCACATTGTACCGCTGTTCGACTACTGGCGTGACCCCGCCGGGGCCTATCTCGTCATGCGCTATGTCAGCGGGGGCAGCCTGACGGCCATCCTGAAAAATCGCTCCATGACGCTGGTAGAAATCGCCCGTTTTCTGGATGAAATTACGGCAGCGCTGTCCATCGCGCATCGCAGCGGCGTGGTTCACCTCGATTTAAAGCCGGATAACATCCTGCTGGACGCCGACGGCAACAGCTACCTGACGGACTTCGGCATTGCAAAGGCCGTGGGCGATACAGAAAAAACCACAGATGGGCGCATCAGCGGCACGCTGGCCTATACCTCGCCGGAGCAATTACAGTCGAAGCCGCCCACCCCGCAGTCTGATGTGTACAGCCTTGGCATCATGCTGTACGAAATGCTGACCGGCAAACACCCATTCGCTGGCAAAAGCGCCACCGGGATGCTGTACGCCCAGCTTACCGAAAGCCTCCCCCCGCTGGACGAAGAACGCCCGGATTTACCGCTACTGTATGACGACATCGTGCGCAAAGCGACAGAAAAAGACCCGGCAGACCGCTACGAGGATGTACGTGAACTGGCGCTGGCCTTCCGCAGTGCGATTGAAAACCAGGATGCCAGTATCACTGCGGAAATGCTGGTGGCGCTGGATATTGCCCAGAACCCGTACATGGGCCTGCGTCCCTTCGAAGAAACTGACGCCGATAACTTCTTCGGGCGGCAGCACGCCATTGACGAACTGATTGACCGCATGAACGGGCAGAACTTCCTCGCTGTGGTTGGCCCCAGCGGTAGTGGCAAATCCAGCCTTGTGATGGCCGGTTTGCTGCCCGCGCTGCGCCGTGGCGCCGTGGGTGATAGTGCAGACTGGTTCTACATTGATATGGTGCCCGGAGACACCCCCATCGAGAACCTTGCGCAGGCGCTCACCAGCATTGCCACACGCTCCCTCAGCCGGGTAACAGGCATCCTGCGAGATCACCCGGAAGCCCTGCATCAAATCGTAGCCGATATGCTCCAGGAACAGGCCGGGGATGTGCTGCTGCTGATTGACCAGTTCGAGGAGTTGTTCACGCAGGTAGAAAGCGAAGCCGAACGCCTGCAATTTCTTGAAACCATTCGCTACGCCGTCACGCGGCCACAGTCACGCATTCGGGTAATCGTCACGCTGCGTGCAGATTTCTACGATAGGCCACTGCAATACGAGGGCTTCGGCTCGCTCATCCAGCAGAACACACAGGTGGTGCTGCCGCTTTCTACCGCAGAACTGGAACAGGCCATCGTGGGGCCAGCAGAGCGCATTGGCGTGTTTGCCGATGCTGACCTGATTGCGCGGATGATTTCTGACGTGCGAGAGGAGCCGGGGGCGCTGCCACTGCTGCAATATGCACTCACAGAGGTATTCGAGCGGCGCGAAGGTGCCCGCCTCACACTCGATGGGTACATGGAAACTGGCGGGGTTTCTGGCGCACTGGCCCGCCGTGCAGAAGAACTGTTCGCGGCACAGTCACCACAGGCACAGCGCATCATCCGGCAGGTGTTTTTACGGCTGGTCACGCTGGGTGAAGGTGAAGAAGACACCCGCCGCCGCGTGCGCTACTCCGGGTTGCTTACGCTGGGCGATAACGAGCGCGTGCGGGCCGTGCTGGACGAATACGGCAAATATCGCCTGCTCACGTTTGACAACGACCCGGAAACCCGCGAACCACTCGTCGAAGTGGCCCACGAAGCCCTCATCCGCGAGTGGAAACGCCTGCGCGACTGGCTGTATGCCAGCCGTGGCGATGTGCGCCAGCAGCGTGCCCTGAACCAGGGCGCTACAGACTGGAATAACAACCGCCGCGAGGTTAGCTTTTTGCTGCGCGGGGCACGCCTGGGGCAGACGGAAGAATGGGCCACAGAAACCGACCTCGTGCTGACCGAACTGGAGCGCACCTTTTTAGACGCCAGCATTGCAGAGCGCACCCACCTGCAAAAACTTGAGCAGGAGCGCATCGAGCGCGAAAAAGCACTGGAAGGTCAATCCCGGCAGCGGCTGCGTTACCTGGTAGCTGTGCTGACGGTGGCCGCTGTGATAAGTGTGGGGCTGGCGCTGCTGGCGTTCAACCGCACGGAAGCAGAAAGTGAAGCCCGCGCCACCAGCGAATTCAATGCCGGCATTGCCAATACCCAGGCCGCCGTCGCTGCCACCGCACAGCAGGTCGCCGTGGATGAGCAAGCAATCGCAGAACAACAGGCTGACCTTGCCGCTACCGCGCAGCAGGTCGCCGTGAACGAACGCGAACAGGCAGAATCACAGGCCGCCCGTGCGCAAAGCCTGGCACTTTCTGCGGCGGCACAGCTTGCCCTGCTCGATAGCCGCCTCGATATTGCCATAACACTGGCCCTGGAAGCCAACGACAGTGACAACCCGCCGCCACAATCCCAGCTTGTGCTGGCGCAAATCGCCTACAGCCCCGGCACCCGCCGCCTGTTCGAGTTTGAAGGCACGGTAGACGCGGTAGACATCAACGGCGCGGGGACACGGGCCGTCACCGCTGCCCGCGATGGCACGTTGACGTTGTGGGATGTGGAAACTGGCACGGCCCTCCAGCAGTTCGAGGGCCATACCGAGCGTGTGACCAGCGTCGCCATCACCCCGGACGGCACACGCATCGTCAGCGGCAGCCGCGACGAAACCGCCATAGTGTGGAATACGGACGGCGGCACGCGGGTTGCTACGCTGGAAGGCCACACCGATAACATCCTCGACGTAGCGATCAACAGCACCGGCTCTACAGTGGTCACGGGCAGCAGTGACGGCACCGCCCGGTTATGGCGGGTGCGCACCGGCGAACAAACTATGATCTTCGAGGATCATCAATCCCCCGTGTATGCCGTCGCCATCTCAGAAACTTCCAATCGCGTGCTCAGTGGCGACAACGACGGAACAGCCCGCCTGTGGAATGCCACTAACGGCCAGCAGATCACCCGCTACACCGGCCACGAGGGACGCATCACTGCCGTTGCCTTCCAGGAAGGCGACGGGATGTATCTAACAGCCAGCGAAGACGGCATGGTACGGGTTCACCGGCCTAACTTTACTGACATCATTGCAGAGTTCCCCCACCCGAACGAAGTAGAAGATGCAGCCTTTGGCGGGCGCGGGAGCGCAGTCTACAGTGCCAGCAGCGAGGGGGTTTTCCGGTCATGGAGCATCAACACTGGCGAAATTGTATCCCGGTTTATTGAACATACAGATAGTATCCGCAGCATCGCCAGCAACGACACCGGACGGCTGGCAATTACCGGGGCAGCAGACGACACAGCCCGTGTGTGGGTGGTCGATGCCAGTGCCCCGCTGCGTAATCTGGACATCCGTACCGGGGCGGCCCCCTCGCTGGACATCAGCGCAGACGGAGGACGCTGGATTTATGGTGGTGGCGGACGGGGTATGTCCCTGCTGGCGGCAACCGGCACCTACCAGCAGCAACTGCGTGTACTGGGCAGCACCTTTGACGATGTGCTGGCGGTGCGCTTCAGTGCAGATGGCACACGAGTGGCGGCAGGCACGGCAAACCGCACCGCCGGTGTATGGAACACTGGCAGCGGCACCAGCATCAACACCTTCGAAGACGGCCACACCGCAGAGATCACATCGGTTGTGTTCACCCCGGACGGCAGCGACCTGCTGACAGGCGGCATGGATAGCACCATCGTCAAATGGGACGTGGAAACCGGCGAACAACTGGCCCGCTTTGAGGGTGCCCACGAAGATGGTGTGCTGGCGCTCAACATCAACCCGGACGGCGATCTGGTTATTTCCGGCTCCAATGACGGGAGCGTGGTGGTGTGGGATCTGGAAACGCTGGAAGAACGGGTGCGCATCCTGGGCAACCGCGAGGCCGCCTACGACATTAGCTTTGCGCCGGACGGCGAAACGATCTTCGTCGCGCTGGATAACGGGGCCATCGGCCAGTGGAGTGTGAGCACAGGGCGGGCCGTGCGCACCCTGATGGGGCACCGGGGGGCTGTGCGCTCTATTGACCTGAGCGAAGATGGTACCGTGATGGTCTCTGGCAGTGAAGACGGCACCATCATCCTGTGGGATGCTACAACATTCAACCGCATCACCCGCGTCAAAGCGGTTGATGCGGTTGAATGTTGTAGCATCCCACAGGATGATGG
>JBCCQC010000270.1:0-6269 GCA_039024535.1 Chloroflexota bacterium | reverse complement strand
CGAAAGCGCGAGAGCAAGAAGACGAACTGGTTTCTGTGGATGATCTGGTTCATGAGCGGAAACGCAAACTTCAGCAGTTCGAACAACTGACACTGGCAGAAGCACTGGGGCAATTTTTTGCCAGACCGAAGAAGACCGCAAAATATGTTCACCAGATAGCATCTCTGCCGCGCACGCGCCCCATCACCGCACAGGTGGATACCGCACAGTGGCAGCCATCACCGCGCCAGGTACCGTTTCAGGGGGCAGCGGCCACAGTTCCGATGGACAACCTGAGCGAAACATGGGACACCGCCGATAGCGAGTACACCCCGACATCAGATACTGAAGGCGTTCACGTTGTGGATGAGATGCAAACCCTCTCCACGGCGCGTGAAAAACAACGCGAAGCACTGGCATTTGGCCTGCGCCTGACCGCGTTTCTGATCGTGTGGTCGGGTAATGCAGCACTGAACTCGGTTTCCCGTACCGGGATCAGCACATCTGTCGCTACTGGTGTTTACTATATTCTGGCGGGGGTAGCTGCCTGGCTCATCGCAGAGCTATTTGCAGAGTGGGATACGCTGAAAGCATGGTGGCAGTCACGCGGGGAACGCGACAAACCAGCACCACGCAAACAATACGAGCCGGTATCGTGGGAAGCCTTCCTGGACTGGCTGCACCCGGTTCGGCTGGCACTGGCGACAATTGGCGCACTGGGCATGGCCGGGGCGGTCGCCTTTAACCTTGATAATCAATTCAGTCTGATCGGCGTATTCTGCTGGATGGTTAGCATTGTGGCGTTCTCGGCGGCGCTGTCGTCAGATGCATTTCTGTTCAAGCCGCGCCAGTTTCGGCTGCACATTCCGCGCTTCTGGCAGAGTGGAACGTTTATTGCACTGGTGCTGATTATTTTCGTCGGAGGGTATTTCCGCACAGCTTTCCTGACAGAAACACCCGGCCAGATGACCAGCGACCACGTAGAAAAGCTGCTGGATGCACAGCGTGTTCTGGACGGCAACACACAGGTATTTTTCCCGAACAATGGTGGCCGCGAGCCGTTCCAGATGTATGCAATGGCGCTGTTTTCGCAGCTACCGGGCCTGCGCATGGACTTTTTCGCGCTCAAACTGCTGACGGTAGTTGAGGGGCTGATTACACTGCCGTTCCTGTGGTGGATGGGGCGCGAGATCATCGGCAAAGAAAATCCGCGCTTCGGCAACGCCGTCGGGCTGATTCTGGCGCTGCTGGTTGCCGTGAGTGGCTGGCATCTGTCGCTATCGCGGCTGGCGCTGCGTATTGTGCTCACGCCGTTGATTGCGTCCCTGCTGCTGATTTATCTGGGCCGAGGGATGCGCGACAACAACCGTGACGACTGGTTGAAGGCGGGGCTGGTGCTGGGCGCGGGGCTATACATGTACCAGGCCGTGCGGATGCTACCCGTTGTTGTGATTCTGGGCACATTGATCGCGGTTATCGGGCTGGTGCGCAACCGGGCGGCACTGGCACACTATGCGGCGAACTTTGCATCGCTGGTGTTTACCTCGTTTGTGGTGTTTGTGCCGATGTTTGCGTTCTCACTCCAATTTCCGGAGCATTTCTGGCGGCGCACAGCGGGGCGCCTGCTGGGGGATAGCACCGTGCAGGAAACGCTCGAAGATGGCAGCATCGTCACACGTGATCCCACATTCGGTGAGCAAATTGAAGCCTTTAACGCTAACCTGCCCATTCTGTGGAACAACATTAAAGATGCGCTGTTCATGTTTAACTGGAAGGGTGATGTGGCGTGGATCAACAATGCGCCTAACATCCCGCAGATGGATGGCATTGTAGGGGCGCTGTTTCTTGTCGGTGTGGCGGCATGGGTGGTGCGCATGGTGCGCCGCCGCGATGTGGTGGACTGGCTGGTGCCGATGATGCTCTTCATCATGTTACTGCCATCGGCACTGTCTATTGCTTACCCGGTAGAAAATCCCAGCGCCACCCGTACGAGCGGGGCACTGCCAGTGGCTTATCTGCTGGCGGCGTACCCGCTGGCAATACTGGTACGATCTTTCATGCGATTGTTCGGCCAGCAGTGGGTAGCTGTGGGTCTGTCTGCGGCTCTGGTGGGTCTGATAGCTTTCGGCAGCTACCTGCAAAACGCGAATACTTACTTCACCACATACCATCGCAACTATTTGCTGTCGTCGCTCCCCTATCGGCAGGCCGGTGACGAACTGGAGCAGTTTAACCGACAGATCGGGCGCGTAGAGGGCAACGCTTTCATGATTGCGTACCCCTACTGGTGGGATCACCGGGCGCTGGGCATTGAGGGCGGTATGATCGACTATCCAAACGGTATCGTCACGCTGGAAGAAGTGCCGACTTTTATTCGGGATAGCTACCTGCGCAGCAACGAATACCGCTTCGACCCGAACCGCAATATCCTGTTCTTCCTGTCCCCGGCAGATACAGCATCTGCGGAACAACTGCGCGACTGGTTCCCGGACGGTCTGTACAACGTGGTGGAAATCCCGGAACAGAACCGCAGCTACGCCACCTATCGCGTCCCGGCGTTGGGAGTAGAAAACTTCCGCGCCTTTATGTTTAACACAACCGGCGAAAACGTCGGTGTTGAGTGAGGAATATGCGCCACATGCGTGTAGAACACACCGAACACGAGTACGAAACGACGAACGATAACCCTATGCTGGACGAACAACGCACAGGCGGCTTTGCAGCGTGGTCAAACTGGATTGTGGCGGCGTTGCTGGTGGCTGTTCTTTCTGTAGGGGCCTACTACCGTTATGTGGGCCTCAACTGGGATGATTTTACACACCTGCACCCGGATGAACGCTTTTTAACACAGGTGGTTTCCGGGATTGGCGGCAATCTGAACCTCGGTACCAACCCGGAAGCACAGGAACAGATGCAGGAATGTATGGCCCGCTACCCGGATGATAACGGGCGCGGCCTGTACCTGAACGGTGGTTACTTCGATAGCCGTTGCTCTGCGCTGAACCCGAACAACGTCGGCTATGGGCTGTATGTGTATGGCACTTTTCCGCTGTTCATTGCCGATATTGCCAGCGACCGCTTTGCAGATGGCATGGCGCGGTGGAACATTGCACAGGCAGAGCGTGCCGGAGAACCCCTCCCCGCAGCGTGGGAGTATGACGTGTGGCGCGGCTACAGTGGCGCACATCTGGTGTGGCGTGCGCTCAATGGGGCATCTGACCTGCTGGCGGCGTTTTTCCTGTTTTTAATCGTGCGCAGGCTCCATAGCAAATGGGTGGGGCTGCTGGCGGCGGCACTATATATCGCGGCCCCGCTGCCTATACAGAAGGCGCACTTTGCCACGGTGAACTCCATGGCGAACCTGTTCGGTGTGCTATCGCTGTATTATGCGGTGCGCGTGCTGGATATGGGCAAGCGATGGGATTATTATTTCGCGTTTGGTCTGGCGTATGCGGCTGCCCTTGCCAGCCGGATCAATCTGGTGCCGCTGGTTGTGCTAATTCTGTTTGCGGCGAGTGTGCGGATGCTACCCCTGTTTGACTTCAAGCTGGCATGGGGCGAACGTAACCGCGCCTTCAACCGTGAGTTCGGCGGGCTGGTGCTGGCAGGTGTCACCACCATTATTGTATTCCGTATTTTGCAGCCATATGCCTTCCTCGGGCCGAGCATTATCCCCGTGAATGTGGGCGTGATGCTGGAAGAAGTGCGCACCGGAGAAATTCACAGTCTTGGCATTTTCAACGACCGCTGGCTGGAGAATATGAGCCAGGCACAGTACCTCGTCGGCGGCGAAGCCGAGTCTCCCCCGAACTGGCAGTGGGTCAACCGCACCGGCTACGTGTTCCCGATCACGAATATGCTGCTGTGGGGCATGGGGTTGGCGCTGGGGCTTTCTGCATGGCTGGGGTGGCTGTGGGCTGGCGCAGGTGTACTGCGCGGGCGTGTGGGCAGCGGGCGCAACCTGCTGCCGTTTGTGTGGATTCTGATTTACTTCGCGTGGATTGGCAACCTGTGGGTGATGTCCATGCGCTACTACCTGCCGTTGTATCCGGCGCTGGCGCTACTGGGCGCGTGGGCGCTGGTGAGGCTATGGCAGCTTGCGGGGCAGTCTCCGCGTGGCTACCTGCGTTATGCTGCCGCCGGGTTGATTGTATTTGTGTTCGGGTTTACGCACATCTGGGCGCTGATGTTCACCAACATCTACCGCAACCAGCTAACGCGCGTACAGGCTTCCCACTGGATATGGGAGAACGTGCCCGGCGACTTCTCAATGAGAGTTGAAGGTGCGCCAGAAGGCACCCCGCTGATTAACATCCCGATATTTAACCGTCCGGGTGTGGAAAACGAACTGGACACGCAGGCATCCCTGCTGGAACAGTTACAACCAAACATTGGTTTCAGAGCGCAATTCACCGCCCCGGCAGATGGCAGTATTACCCGTGTGCATATTCCGCATCTGGGTGCAGCCACACCCAACGCACAGCCGTTCGAACTCACGCTGACGATTAGCACAGGCAACAACAGCGGGTTGCTCTCTCGTGGTACGGTGATTGACACCTTTGACCGGGGCGACCACGCCATCGGCCAGAGCTATGATGTAGAACTGGAGGCGCCGGTACAGGTCACAGCCGGAGAAACCTACACACTCACGGCCAGCGTTGAAGGTGGTTCACTGTATATTGCCGGGGCTGTCGTTTCACATGAAGGCTCATGGGATGACCCGGTACCGACGATTGTGTGTTCGCTGCCGGAGGGTATGACGCTAGCCAGTAACCCGCCGCCCGGACTGAAGAATGCCCTCAACTGTGACAGTATCAATGCTTACAGTGGGCTGGTGAATGGGTATGGGCTGTCTATCGCGCTGGATGACATTGAACTGAAGCGCGAGCATCTCAAGCTGGCACTGCCGAACACAGACTACATCGTTATCAGCAGCAACCGTTTCTACGACTCGGTTTCACGGAATCCAGGGCGCTGGCCGATGACAATGGAATACTACGACGCGCTGTTCAATGGCGAACTGGGTTTCGAACTGGTGGCGACCTTCCATGAAACGTTCGAACTGGGGCCGCTGCGCGTATCAGATCAGCACCTGCCGACGATGGACGCCCCCGCATGGCTCAACGAGTTTGAGGCCGAAGAAGCGTTCCATGTATATGACCACCCGGTGGTATTTATCTTCCAGAAAACCGAGGATTTCGCGCCAGAGACCCTCGCTCGTGTGCTGGACAGCGTGAATATCAACCGTGCAGATGATGTGCTGGTGGGCGCCTTCAATGACCCGAACCTGATTGGCGTGAACCCGCTGTACTCACTCCCGGCAGATGAAACGCCCACACAGCTCAAACTCAAGCCAGAAGACCGCGAAATTCAATACGCAGGCGGCACATGGAGCGACCGTTTCTTCAGTGAGAGCGTCATCAACACACAGCCGTTTGTAACGGTGGCGGTGTGGTGGTTGCTGATTGTGGCTATCGGCGTTTTCACCTTCCCTATCACGTTTGCGATGTTCCCGGCGCTGGCAGACCGGGGCTACAGTGCTGCGAAAATTATCGGGCTGTTTGGCATTGCGTGGTTTGCATGGATGGCAACGAGCCTGAACTGGCTGCTGTGGTCAATGGGTGGGCTGTGGCTCACGTTTGCGCTGCTAATCGCGCTGAGCGCATTTATGGCGTGGCGCAACCGAGTTGAACTGCGCGAGTATCTCTCGCATAACATGGGGCGGCTACTGGTGATTGAGGGCATTACGCTGGCGGCGTTTGTCTTCTTCCTCGGTGTGCGTATGAGCAACCCTGACCTGTGGCATAATGCGTTCGGCGGTGAAAAACCGATGGACTTTGCGTATTTTAACGCTGTACTGCGCAGCACCACCTTCCCGCCGCTGGATCCGTGGCACGCCGGGGGATACATTAACTATTACTACTTCGGGTTTATTCTGGTTGGCTCCCCTGTGCTGATGCTGGGGATTGTCCCGGCTATTGCGTACAACCTGATTATCCCCACACTGTTTGCACTGACGGGTATTGGCGCGTTTTCGGTGGCGTTCAACATTGTGGCGCGTGCCCTCCTCGACCGTGACGAAGACCCATATATGCAGCCGATGAGCAACCGCGCACTCATCGGCAACCCGTGGACGGCGGGTATTGCTGCGCTGCTGCTGGCCGTGCTGCTGGGCAATCTGGGTACGCCGCGCGTGTTTGTTGATGGGCTGGCACGCACCGGTGGATTCGTTCCGTCTTCCGATATGACCGATTTTCTGGTGAATCAGTACACGGAGCAGACCGGGCTGG
>JBCCQC010000269.1:0-6273 GCA_039024535.1 Chloroflexota bacterium | reverse complement strand
GGCACAGAGGTAGAAAATGACCATCCTGTACTGTCCTGAATACCGGGGAAGTCAACTTCGCCTGTATCATCCATCAGTGCCCGCCGGTCTATCAGAATGTGATAGTCGGTATTGCTGGTCAAGTTTGCAGCGAAATTTAGAATAACTGTATTATTCGATATAGTCACAGCACTGGAACCGACGTTCAGTGCTTCGACAGGACCCGTTGTGTCGTGGAGGGTGATGTTCCCTGTTCCGGCACTCACTGGACGGTCAAATACCAGTTGCATCGGCGTATCGATAGTGACACTCATCGCACCGTTTGCAGGTGTCAGGCTGTTAATCTGAGGGACGAAGAGCTCAGTGCAATCAGGGAGATTGGGCTGAAGGGTTAATGGTGATGTCGCCGGTACAACGGTGACATTGGCAGACACGGTATCACCTGATCCCACTTCACCGGGGCCATCGGTAGCCCCCCACCAGTTGTTACCAGCAACAACGGGTGGGGCTGCTGTTGCGGCTTCAAGTGCACTATCTTCGTAATTGCCAGCAATACAATTGCCTGTCAGCGTCAGCCCACCCCCCGTGTAGGACACCGCCCCACCGTCCTCGAATGCCTGATTGTTCAGGAGCACGCTGCCCTCAATCACTGTTTCTGCACCGATAACCACGGCACCACCACTCCCTGACTGGCTGATATTGCTATCAAACTGGCTATTGTGAATCTGGAACGGTGGCTCTGTCGCCTGTGCAGCCAGAGGCATGGCATCGGGTATGACCAGAAGCTCCAGCGGGGGCAGGGTCGGGGCTACCTTTGTTGTCTCCTGTGCTACAACTACAGTTGGAACTGGCGTGGCAAAGGTGATGCAATTAAACGCCTCAACAGCATCCACAGTGAAACCATTGGCCTGTTGCATATCGCTGTTATCACGAATCTGAATGTACTGGGCCTGTGGCAGCGTATTCAGATCAAATGTTGTGCTTCCAGTGTCAGTGGCAATACCAAGCGACGTCCATGTTTGTGCGTCCTCTGATGCGAAGATAAAAGCCGCTGTCCCCGTTATGGCTTTAGCAACAATACGAATATCATCGCCACTCTCATTCAGGGCCATCTCTGGCGGAAGCCCGAGGGTTAGGACGCCTCCAATACCAATAGCAACATACTGCTGGTCAGCGCTCCCGAGAGCCTGTGCTGACACAGCAGATAACAACGGCTGGCCATAGTGATCCATCCCCGGCTGGAAAGAAACAATTGTTGTGGCCGCACAATCTGGAGTTGCTGCCAGCGGAGTTATCGTCGTTGTCGATAGTGGTGTTTCTGTGTTGACAACCGATACTGAAGGCGTTGTCGTGAGCGTTTCTGTCGGCGCTGAAACCTCTACTGTGGGTTCAACCGCAGTGGCTGTATCCGGTGGAATCGGGGTAGTCGTGGCAGTCTCCGTCGGAAATGCGGTGATGGTTGATGTGGGATTGCTGGTCGCAGTTGGGGTAGATGTCTGCGTGATGGTTACAGTGGCAGTTGGGCTACTGGTAATGGTTGCGGTTGGTGTCGGTGTACTGGTAGGGAGTTGTGTGTCAGTCGCGGTTGGTGTGGGTTGAATTGTCGGGACCCGTGTAGCCGATGCGGTAACGGTGGCTGTTGCTGGAGGAAGCGTGATTGTCGGACTACTGGTCGCAGTTGCAGTCGCTGTGGGTGGGATGGCAGTGGGATCCAGTGGACGTTCTTCACAGAAAGCACCTTCGACAGCCCCAACATCAAAGCCGTTGGCCCACGCCGATTCAAAGCTGTCGATATTGCTGATGTCCTGAATGTAGATGTAGCGAGCAAATGATAGATCGCCCAGATCCAGCATAGTATCTTTTCGAGCGATCCCGATGTCTATCCAGCGCTCACCATCTACAGACGCAAAAACGCGAGCTTCTTCAGGATGTACCTCCCACGGCTGCCCGACATGTGCTCCAGTTATTTCAACAACCCGTATGTCCGGCCCCTCACTGTTAACGATGACATTCGGTGAAAAGTCAAGAATAATGAATCCACCGAACCCCAGTGGAACCGCATCACCGCTTTCGGCTTCAATGCTCCCGGTTTCCAGTCCCAGAGCCGCTTCAAGATCGATCGTTTCCGGGTTAATTGATACACTGTCTCTCCGGGTTGCAGGTGCATAAGTGACCACGCCAGCAGCCCCACAACTCTGTGTACCAGTATTAAATGGAATGGATGTGGTTGGTGGTACAGGCGTAGCTGTAACAGGTGCAGGAACATCTGTTGGTGCAACGGGTGTGGGTGACAGGGGCACTGGTTGAGATACATCGGGAGATAGGGTTGCCGTATTGTCAGATACCTCAGAGGTTGTCGGAATTTCTGGTGCAATGGTGATGACCGCTAGAGTAGGGAGGCTTTCGGAAGGCTCTGTGACCTGTAGAGTCGTTTGAATCGATGGGGTCAGTGCTGTAAGACGCTCGGGTACCGGCGTCATATCAGTCAGCGGTGACGAGGTCAGGGAGAAAGTGGTTACCGGTTCAACTGTCTGAACCGATGCTATTGGTGACGGTAGAACTGTTGTTTCCCCACCACTTGAATCTTGCTGTGTCGGATCCACTTCTGCGGCGAGCACACCGCCAGTCTCTACAACGGGAGTAGCTGTACTTTCTGCTGTCTGTGCCTGGAGTGACTGTCCCAGAGTGGCAGATAGGAGTATCGATATAAAAAATACAAACAAAAACAGAGATGCGTATTTATCGCGCATGATTGTGATGATCTCCCTGATCTGGCCTTCACGAATACGTTCATAACATCAATTTAGAAACGTACGTTAGAACTACCAGTAAATTGTCAGCAGGACAGATTGTCCATCAGTTGTGCTGACACAGGACACACATCATAATATCAGGTCACCTACCGTTGTTGCCTATTATTAATCACCAGAGACAGTTCCAGTAGAAAATATTTCAGGATTTCCGGATACGATACTGTTTACAGTTATATTTACCATTGATGATGAAATTAACCGAAAAATTCGATGCTGTCAAAGTCCAATCAAATCTCTAATAGCATACCAATGTAGGCTAAGTGCTAACTCATGATCTGTTAGTCAAGGAAATTATGAACTGACCTTATGTGCAGTGGGTGTAAAGTCTGAGCATCAATCTGAATAATCCGATTTGATGTATTTAATAACATTATGACGTGATCTGGGCTGACCATCCCAGAGTTATCTACCACATATGCTGAACGGTAAAATCCATCAGGTCAGTTTACGGTGGTTCTTGTCGAAAAAATCCGGAAGGCGACATTAGCACCGGGTCTTGTTGAATGAATGAGTCAAGTATGTGTGACATGCTCAGGGAAGATGTAACGCGGTAGCTATCGGGGCGGCATGCGGTTAAGAGCTGCAATTTTGATACGTGCTTCGGTCACTCGTCGGTCGAGGGTGTGTGTGCTCATCGTGTTGCCGAAGATCATCTCAAGCCGAAAGACGGTGGTCTCTGCGAGAGAGTGCCGATGATACCCGGATTCACGTTTCCACTTTTTGCATCCAACTCAACGGATGAGGCGGAGGTTTTGGTCACGCGGCAAAGGCGGCTGGTGAGAATTGCCATGCTATCAGATTTTGGCGTCCTTACGAGGTGGGGTTACCGGTGAATTCTGGTTTATCGTGGTCTATTGCCTGAAAACGAATCATTGGAATCTAAGATGTCGTGCGTAAGACAGCTCGGTCCCACTTTTGACGGTCGTGAGACAGTTCGGTCCCAATCTGATGGATGGAACGAATGCCTCCATGAAGTATCGGGTGGATGAGCGGGGGAATGTCCAGAACAGTACGGATGAATCATCCATATTGTACAAGAGGAATAGGCGTATTGAGGGGCCAGAACAATGTTGGAGAATCTCCAAGTTTAAAAGGGGAAGCGATTATCCGACAGGAACGGCGCATAGGGGAGTTGATCCGACTGGGACAGGATGCGGGGGAGATTGCGCGTGAAGGAACATTCCATAGCAATCAACACACAAAAGAGGGTGGTAACACACCGTTACCACCCAACACCCTATCAGACATTGGCATCAGCAAAATGGAATCCTCCCGTGCCCAGTCCGTGGCCTCCGTCCCGGAACCGGAGTTTGAGCAGTACATAACTGCGTAGAATTGTGCGTATACGCTGTCACTTACTCATGGCCGCGCTGCCGTAGTTCGCCGATCAGATCATCCAGTTTTCGGCCGTGTTCCGCGAGATGCTTCTGGTTTTCGGCGTCCCGCGCTGCAAACCAACTCTGGTGATCGTAGTAATACGTGAGGGCCGCATGGACATCTGCCAGCGATATTTTGTATTCAGCAGCGATGTCAGCAGCATTCAAACCGGCGTCTATGTGCGCTTCTGCAATCATTTTCACTTTTACACGGCGATTGACTGTGCGTGGAATGCCGTCATCGTCGATTAAAATGTGTTGTATCGCTTCCATGTCAGAACCTATGGATAGTGAACTTTGTCCTCAAAATCGGCGTCGGTGGCCGCGCCGCCTTCCATCATATCATGAAGCTCACCGAGTTTGTTCACAATAAAGGTGATCTGTTGCTGGCCCTTCAGGTGTTTCGGAATCAGGATGATACCACTGTGTGCCTTACCGTGTTGCTTCCATTTCGTATCCAACACCGCAAAATCGTTGTCCTGTGACACCATAACCAGATCGTTATCAGCAGCATATTGCAGGTGTGTCTGGTCGTCTGCCTCATCCAGTCCCACATCCTCGCACCGAACCACGGTAGCCCCTCGCGCTCTGAGTTGAACAGCATTAGCTCGCGCAATATGGGTATCGAAATAGAATCGCATTATCATCCCACTGCCAGATAAATAAGGTCACGGCATTATATCCCCTTTCTTGCACACTTCAAAATCACTGTTAAAATGGGTGTTCACGAAAGGGGCAGGGTATGTTCTTAGAATACGGCGTCAACACACACGGCGAATACGTCCATATCTCACAATCGGCACGTGGTCGCACTGCACTCCAGTGCCCGTACTGCCAGACGCCCCTGATAGCGAAGAAAGGGCAGCAGCTCACACACCACTTTGCCCATGACGGCGATACCTGCCGGGATAGTACCGAACGGCTGGAACGGCTGATTGTGCCGCTGTTTGACCGTTTCCATATGCATCTATCAGGGGATATGTGGCAGGCGCTGCAAGACTTCCACGACGACGACGTACACAGCAACGCAGCACTATCGCGGCTGGTTGATTTGGAGCTGGTGCAGCAGTCCGGCAACCCGTACAGCCGGGAATATGTATTGACCAATGCAGGGAAAGTGCCGTTTGGTGAGGCCACGCTGGAGTGGTTCGCCGGGTACCAGATGGGCAACATCTTCGCACAGCACAACCGACTCGTAAATACCATTCGGGCTGCTGCCGGGTGGGGTGTGTTCACCCGTGGGCGTGGATGGAACGTGCCGCCGCCGCGACTGGAACAAATACCGGCAGCGCTGGCAGACTTGAATCTATACCGGGCGCAGGTGGCACGGCTGTTTAACCTGCGCCTGTACCTGCTGGAGATAGACCATAGCACCGGTACCCTGCATAAGGTGGGTGTGACCTCGCGCCAAGTAGATGAGCGCATAGCCGAAATAGAACGGGATCTGAAATCGCACATCGATGTCAAGAAGATTAAGCCCGTCCGGGTACTGGAACATCGTGGATCGGTGGAACGCTACGCCCTGCACCGTTACCGGCAGTGGGCAGCACCCATCGGCACACACGGCGAGTATTTCCAGTTTGAAGCCGGTCGCGGTACCGGCAGTGCATCATGGGTGAAAGGGGACTTTACCCGGCTGGCAGACTTCAAACCCCTCGCCGGTGATGAACGTCACACCTATGACAACCCAAAGCACAGCTTAACACCCGGCGGCCTGATGTCTGAAATACTCGCCGGTGAGCGTGCAGCGGTCGCGGTCGAATTGGACAAATGGAATGCCGAACGGGACGCCGAACACCAGCGCCGGGCACACCGGCAGGCCACGATAGAGGGGATGGAACGGGCAAAAGCGCAGGGGACGCACGTGGGCAGGCCGGGCAAGTCTGCTGATGACATATTGAACGAATACCCGGCAGTAGTGGATGCACTGCGCGAGGGGGCATCACTGCGAAAAGCAGCGGCGGCTGGAGGGGTAAGCCCGAACACGGCGCGGCGTGTCCGGGATGTACTGCGCGAGGTGGGCCAGCTCTAACCCCTTTCGTGAACACCCTCAAATAGCTGTGTGCAGGAAAGGGGCATAGTTCTAATCCAGCGTGACCCGATCC
>JBCCQC010000268.1:0-6287 GCA_039024535.1 Chloroflexota bacterium | reverse complement strand
TTTTCAAGGTAGCGCAGGCCGCCGTGTACCATGTGCGATGAGGCAGCACTGGCGCCGGAACTGAAGTCGGCCATTTCTACAAGGGCAACGTCAATTCCTTGCAGGGCCAGCTCACGGAAGGTGCTGATTCCGTTGACGCCGCCGCCCACGATGAGGACAGAAATATCTGGCTGTTGTTCAATTAAGTTGAGTACTTCGTGGCGTTGCATTACAAATCCTGTTCTTACTATTTATCGATAATACGATACCTGTAAACGGGCGATGATGCGCCCGATTGGTCACATATTGTTTATGATAATCATAACATGTTAAAAAAGTGTATAAAACCTGTCTCTAAAGACAGGGATTACGGCAAGATGTGCTCAGTCAGTGTTGGCGCCCGGGGGTGAATCTGTTTCATCCGGTGGGGCATCGGCTGGCCGCACGTCGTCCAGCAGTTCCCGATATTTGCCGATTTGCTCGGTGAAATCTGCCGGGTTGATCTCCAGCGGTTCGGTTTCGTCGTAGGTTTCTGGCGGGTTGTTCTCGTTCGGGTCGGTCATCAGGTGGCCTCTTGCATTAGTGTGTGTTTGATTGTGCCGAAGCCAACGCAGATGAGCAACTGGTTTATCCGGATGGTGTATGATCGGCACGAGTCCATACGTCATAGCCGCTCACGTCATCTACGAGGGTGTATCCCTGTGCTTCGAAATCCTGTGGGAGGCCTGCTGCGGCGAGAATGGCGGCAATATTGGGGTAGCGGTCTTCGCGCTCACGCTCAATGAGAATTACGGGAGGTTGCTGTTGGGTGATGTCGTCGCGGAGTACGGCGATGTAGTCGCTGGCAACTTCAAGTACCGGAATGTCGTCACCGGGTTGGAGGCCGGTGTCAACGTATCCGAATGAGAGCGGGTATTCTGCACTATAACGGGAGATCAAACGCCGTTCTGTGTTCAGGGTCATCCAGTGCGCCAGTGCTGGATCCAGTGTAAGCAGAGCAATTGTGTCACCGGGGGTGCTGTTTTCCAGCACCGTGTTGTATAGATCGAGATCGGGCGGTAGTTGCCATGCACGCGGTACGCTGGTGATTGATATGGTGCCGAGAACGGTGAGGAAGTTGTACAGTAGAATGACCTGTAGGATGATGAACGTCGTTGCATATTGCCAGCGGACTGGAATGCGGCCTGACCTGCGACGCCCCAGTAGAAATGCCCCCAGTAAGGCGACTGAAATCCAGAAGATCATGTAGGATGGCAGAGCACGATAGTGCAGGGTCTTTTGTTGTTGAATGGTTGAAAGGAGCGCGGCCAACCGGAGTATGGATAGTGCGGGCAACAGCGTATACACGCTGCCCTGTGGTATGCGGCCCCGGAATGCGATCCACTCCAGCGGAAACAGTAGCGTGACAGCAATGATGCCCTGACGCTGGAACATTTCTGGCAGGGGTTCGCAATACCAGTCGCAACTGTTGTAGGTGGGGAAAAACGTGGGAAACACATAGCCAAGGTAATAGCCGCTGCCGGGCATCAGCAGTACCCATGCAGCGTATACCAGCCCGGTTATGCCAAACGCGAATACCTCTGGCCGCAGCAGGGGGCGCCACTGGCGGTGGGTCGCCAGCCAGTAGAGTTCTGGCAGGGCAATGAGCAGCAAAAACTGTGGTTTGACTACCGAGCCGACCACTGCGAGAAATCCGATTATCACAGCAAGTAGTACGGGCACGTGCTTACCCTGCCAGTGGAGCCAGCGGGTGATGAAACCGGGCAATAGCAGTAGCATGAAGATGTGTTCGCGCTGCCCGAAATCCATTGTGTTATAGTCCGGATGTGCCAGTATGTATGCGGAGAAGCCGACTATTACTGCCGGCATAATACCAGAAATGATGTTGTGTTCGCCGTCGAAATAGTAGCGGTGCAGGAGCCACCACGCTGTGAACGCCGCTGTAGCAACCAGCACCCACACGAATAATTGAAATACCAGCGGCACAGGTAGCCCGGTTGCGGTGGCGATGGAAGCAGGAATGGCAGAAATGTAGAAAACCATTGGGAAGTTGACGACGTAGAAATCTGCCCACATTTGTTCCCCGGCCAGCAAGCGCAGCGCAAACTGCACGAACACGGCGGCATCGCGGTTCATCCTCAGCGGGTATAGCACAATAATCACCAGCATTACCAGCAGTAGCATAATGCTAGAGACCTCCAGCAGCCATTTGCGAGGTTTTGCGTTCATGGTTTTGTGCCCTCAGTGCAAAAATCAATGGTAACTGTATTGTGTGATATTTGTCGTTGTTTTGCCAGTGTGTGGCGGACGTCGTCGCTAGCCTTTGCGCTTTTTGTACCCGGTACCTGGCTGCTGTATGTAGTGGCGGGCCAGGTTCACTGCCTCCTGCGAGCTTTCCCAGCCATAGGGACGGTGCCGGGTGGTGAGTTCGATTTCGTGGCCGCTGCCGAGTGTGAGGGTGACGCCGTAGGTGTTGGAGTAGGTTTGCAGTCGCTGTGTGGGGGCAGGGGTGTAGTCTACACGGCTGTTGCTGGCTTTGTTGGGATTGAATGACTGTGTGTTGGATTGCCGGTCTGTAGTGACGGCCAGTTTGATGACTTCATCGTTGTAGAAGGTGCGTAACCAGACCTGCTGGTTGCCACGAAAGGCTTCTACGGTGATTGTGCCATACGTGCGGTCAATAGTCGTCATGATGGTTTTGCTGGCCCTGCGCCCGGTGGCGAACCCGATTGCAAGCAGCGTAATTTCTACGATGGTCAATGAGATCATGCGGTCAGATGTCATTGAGATGTCGGTTTCTGCCCAGAAGACGAGAAAAAACCACGCGACGAAAATCATGGTAAACAGCGTGAGGATGTAGATCATCCATGCGTTAACTGTGTTGGTGTCTTCGAAAACGATGTAATCGTCGGTTTTTGCCAGAACGCGCATCACCATCCCTCCATTAACCTGTTCTGTAATGATTTTACACGACAACATGGCAACAGTGGGGCAACCGGGGCATCTTGACCCCGGTTTTTAACAGTTATATATCCCGGTGGCGCTCAATCAGCGATTCGCCGGTCATGTCGTCGGGTTTCTCGATGTTCATAAGATGCAGAACAGTGGGGGCAACGTCGGCCAGCTTTCCGAACGGTTTCATTTCGAAGAAGTATTGATCGCTGACGACGAACAGCGGCACGGGCTGTGTGGTGTGGTAGGTGTGCGGCTCCTGTGTGATGGAGTCCACCATGCGGTCACAGTTGCCGTGATCTGCCGTGACGATGACTGCACCGCCTATCGTTGCTACTTTACTGACCAGTTCGCCCACACATTCGTCTACAGTTTCGCAGGCACGGATGGCTGCGCTCAGGTCGCCGGTATGCCCGACCATATCCGGGTTAGCAAAGTTAATCAGGATAAAATCGTCTATCCCTTCATCAATTCGTTTGAGCGTGGCATCGGTCAGTTCATGGGCGCTCATCTCCGGCTGTAGATCATAGGTGGCGACTTTTGGTGAGGGTACGATTTTGCGGGTTTCTCCCTCCCACGGTTCTTCGCGGCGGCCATTGAAGAAGAAGGTCACGTGCGGGTATTTTTCGGTTTCTGCGGTGTGATACTGTTTTTTACCGGCGTTGCTGAGCACTTCTGCGAGGGTGTTTTTGAGGTTGTCTTTGCCGAACAGGATGTGATCGGCGTCGATGTCGCTGGCATACTCGGTAAAGGTGGTGAGCGACACACCGTCTACAATATCGCCTTCGTAGTCGTCTGGCTTTACTCCGCTGAACAGCGTGGCAATCTGCCTCATGCGGTCTGCGCGGAAGTTGTAGCACAGCACAGCATCACCACTTTTAAGGGCCATGCTGTCGTCGCTGCCGATGACGTAGGGTTCGATGAACTCGTCGGTTTTTTCGTTGCTGTACGCATCCTGAATGGCGGCGGAGGCAGTGTCTGCGCTGTGGCCGTCGCGTTTTGTGAGCGCGTCGTAGGCGAGGCGGGTACGCGGCCAGCGTTTATCACGATCCATTGCGTAGTAGCGGCCACTGACGGTAGCAATACGCCCGTGGTTGTTGGCGGCGATGTAGTCTTCGATTTGCTGGACGAAACCTGCGCCGCTGTCGGTGGGGGTATCGCGTCCGTCGGTGATGATGTGAATAACCGGGTTGATGCCTGCGTTTTTTGTGATGTCCAGCAGGGCGATCAGGTGGTCAATATGGCTGTGGACGCCGCCATCACTCACGAGGCCGATAAGATGCAGGTTGGTGCCGCTGGCCGTAACGTGCTTGAAGGTGGCCTGCATCCCGTCAAGGCTGCCGAGTGTGTTTTCGCGGATGGCGATATTAATGCGGCTGATGTCCTGGAAGACGACCCGCCCCGCACCGAGGTTGAGGTGGCCGACCTCGCTGTTGCCCATTTGCCCCGGTACCAGGCCCACTTCTTCTTCGGAGGCATGAACAACGGTGCGCTCCCGCGAGGTTGTCCAGCGATCATAGTTGGGGGTATCCGCCAGTAGAGGGGCATTGGCATGTTCCATGCTGCGCAGGCCCCACCCGTCCATCACGACCAGCATCACCGGTTTAATCGGTGGTAATTCGTTTTCCATCTTTATCTCCCTCATAATGTGTATGTGACGACTGCGAAGTTATAACACGCTGAAGGGATGTGTTCCAGGTGGTTAGACCACGCGGGCAAGGAACCGTGCGGCCTGCCGCTCTGCCCAGAAGCTGTAGTTGCCGGGTAGACCTTCTACGAAGCCGACGTGCCCGCCATGCTGTGGGAAGCCGCCGTAGAGATGCGGGTTATGTGCGACTGCATCGTGGGGAATGTCGGTCGGGTCGAAGAACGGGTCGTCTACCGCGCGTAGCAAGAGTGTGGGGATTTGAATATCTGGAAGGAAGTTCTGCGATGATGAGCGCGTGTAGTAATCGTCGGCACCGTCGAAGCCGTGCAGGGGTGCGGTGAACAGATCATCGAATTCGTGGAAGGTGTTGGCCCCGTCCAGTTTTGACAGGTCAACCTTATCTTCCAGCAGGTGAGCCAGCCCACGTGCTTTTTCTTTGAGTGGGCGGAGCATCGTCTGTGTGTAGAGTCGTCCCAGTCGGGAATCCATGACAACAGCGCCCTTCATCATATCGAACGGCGGGGAGATGGCGACGGCGGCCACGGCTTTTTCTCGCATGGCAGCACCATTTTCACCGAGGTACTTGAGCAGGATGTTTGCGCCGAGTGAGATGCCCACGAAGCCAATCGGCACATCCGGGTAGCGTTTGTGCAGAAGGGTGTGTACATAGCTGACGTCGCTGGTGGCCCCGGCGTGGTAGAGGGTGGCGGTGCGGTTGAGTTCGCCGCTGCAACTGCGCAGGTTCATGCCCACACAGCGCACGCCCTGCTGCGACAGGGTGCGGTAGATTTCCTGTGCGGGGCCGCTGCGGGCGTTGCCCTCCAGCCCGTGGATCATCATGACGATGGGCCTGAAATTGCCGAGTTCTGCCCATGTTGCGTTTTCGACCTCGGCAAAGTCGAGGTCAATAAAGTCGCCGTCGGGGAGGTCGATGCGTTCGCGCCGGAAGGTGATGCCGGTCATTTTGCGCACCTGTGACCCGGCGACGGTTTGCGCGTGTGGGTTGCGCAGCAGCGGGTGCGGGTTGAACGGTTCAATTTCGATGTGGGTGTGTAGTCTCATGGCCTGTCAGTGTGGTTAGTGTGATTCGCAAGCGGTACCCAGTTTAATCTACGTGGAGGCTGGTTGTCACGTTGGAGGATTGGAGGAAGTGGGGGCCGGGCCATGATTGGCCCGGCAGTGGGAGCCGAAATCAGTCTTCGAGTGTGGAGAGGTCGCCTTCTGGCAGGCCCTGTGCGCGTGCTTTGAGGACACGGCGCATGATTTTGCCGGAGCGGGTTTTCGGTAGTTTTTCCACGAATTCGATTTTCGCCGGGACTGCAATCGGGCCGACTTCTTCACGGACGTGTTTCTTGAGTTCGTCGATGAGATCCTGGTTGCCTTCTATGCCGGTGTTGAGGATGCAGTAGGCGTAGACCACGTTGCCCTTCAGTTCGTCGGGCACGGCGATCACGGCGGCTTCTGCCACATCCGGGTAGCTGACGAGGCCACTTTCGATTTCCGCCGTGCCGAGGCGATAGCCGCTGACCTTGATTACGTCGTCAATGCGCCCGATGACCCAGATATAACCGTCTTCGTCTTTGCGGGCACTGTCCCCGGCAAGGTACCAGCCCTTATCACCGTAGGCTTCCCAGTATTGTTTGATGTAGCGGTCAGGATCACCCCACACGGTGCGCAGCATGGACGGCCATGGCTTTTTGAGTACCAG
>JBCCQC010000267.1:0-6311 GCA_039024535.1 Chloroflexota bacterium | reverse complement strand
GTCTTCTCCCATGAAACTGCTCCATGTACTTTTGTTACGATTGTCCACTATGAGTATAGCACAATAATCTAAAAATTGCGGATGGGACTATAGTACACCAATACTTAATTTTTACTTTATTCACAAAGATCTGCGGCAATCGGTTTTATCAGACGTTTACAGGCGATGTTTGCCTGTAATCCGGGAAATATTGTAAACTACGGTCACGATTCCGATGCCCACCGCAGGTAAGAAAGACTATGCTCACTCCAGAAAGTTCTGAGATTTTACAGCTTCACTACAAAAACGCCGATGCGTGGCGTGTGCGTAACACCACACACGAAATGTACACCCGCCCCCGCATTGACTTTGTGGACTGGGTAATAAGCCATATTAACGTGCGCGAAGACATGCGCATCCTTGACGTAGGGTGCGGGCCAGGGCGTTACTACAACCACCTGCAACAAAAACACCCCCACGTAGACTACATCGGTCTCGATTACTCGCGCGGCATGATGGGAGAGCACGATTCTGATGACCGCCTCGTGCGTGCCCCCATGGATACCCTCCCTTTTCCAGACAGTTCGTTCGATATTGTGATGGCAAACCACGTCGTTTACCTCGCCCCGGACGTAGAACTCATGCTGCTGGAGGCACGACGTGTGCTCAAGCCCGGTGGCCTGTTCATCTGCGCAACCAACAGCGTAACCACCATGCCACAGTTCCGCGAACTGTTCCGGCGGGCCATTCTGCTCGTATCGCCGCCGGGGATGTCCCGTGAAGTGAAGGTACCGGTAGGCCTGCATCAGCGCTTTGCACTGGAAAACGGCGCACGTATGCTGGCCCGCCACTACTACGCCGTCGTACGCTACGACCTGCCCAGCGCCCTCGAATTCGACGAAGTAGATCCCATCATGGATTACCTTGAAAGCACCCGCGACACCCGCGAGCCACAGTTGCCACCAAACGTAAGCTGGGATCAGGTAATGCTCATTATGCGCGAACAGCTTTCCAACCTGATTGCGACGCTGGATAAGCTGGTAGTCGAGAAATTATCCGGCGTACTCGTCGCTACCAACGGCGGCGGCTTCATTGAGGAATACCTCGAAATCAAATCTCGTACCCACCACACCGAGGAAACCTGATATTGATCGGTGATAGTCATGATGTAACCGTCACCTGTACAAACAGCACACATCTCTATGGAGACTATCGGGCCTGCCCACCAGCCCCCCGGTAGTTACCGCTATCCACGTGGTTGGTGCGATCATCTGTAGCTACGCACCCTCCCATAACCCCTTAATGAACCATTCGGTTGACACCCCACAGCGGGCCACTTTACAATTTACTCAAAAGTTCAATTTTTTGCCTCGCAACTAAAGCGATTATTGCTCGTATATTTCTTTTAGATGACCCTGCCGTGCAACAACCACGGCATCATGAGCGTACACGTTGCGGCTGCGCTCTGCGCGACAGCAGCACGAACAATGAAAACGAGGTTACGGGCACTATGCCAATACGACGATCCCTTATCATCTTCACAATCCTTGCCCTCGCGCTACCCATCGCATTCTTCGCTGCGCAAGCCTACGGGCCGCCGCCCCAGCGTGGTGGCGACGGCGGCGGTGGCCGTGCACAGTCAAACTTCAGCTTCGTCGTCGTAGAAACCGGCGACGTTGAAGCAGTTGTCTCAGCAGTCGGGGAAATTGAAGCGGACGAAACGGTAGACCTGAGCTACACCACAGCCGGGCGCATTGCACAGGTCTTCGTAAAAGAAACAGACTACATCCTGGAAGGCGACCTGCTGATGCGGCTCGAAAACGACACCGCACGCATTGCCTATGACGAAGCCGTCCTGAGCGTTGAACTGGCCGAACTCGACCTTGCCGACCTCACCGCCCCGGTAGACGCCGACGACATCCGCATAGCAGAAGCAAACGTAGCCGCCGCAGAGGGCAACCTGCGCGGCTCCTACGGCACAGCAAGCCTGGCAGAAATACAGGCCGCCGAACTCCGGGTGCAACAGGCCGAAGATCGCCTCCAGACGACTATTGACCGACGCATCATCGGCGGCCAGTTCGATAGCGACGAAGAAGTCAGCCTTGCAGACGCCCAGGTTGGCGAGGCATCGTTCAATCTGGAAATTCAGCAGCTACAACTGGAAGACCTGCGCACCGGGGACTTCGCGGCAGCCAACGCAGCAGCCCTCGGCGTAGAGCGGGCAAAAGCCGAACTGGAACAGGTGCTGGCCGGCCCCAGCGAACTTGAGGTAGAGCAGGCCGAAGTGCGTGTGGAACAGGCCCTTGCCCGCCTGGAAAGTGCAGAAACCACACTCAACAAAACAGAAATCCGGGCACCCTTCGACGGATTCGTATCGCTGTTAAATGTTGAACCGGGCACACTCATAGCCCCCGGCGAGGCCGTCGCACAGATGGTTGATGTTGAACCACTCAGCGTAACCGTAGAAGTAGACGAAATTGACATCGGCCTCATCGAACCGGGTATGCGGGCCAACATAGAAGTAGACGCACTCCCCGATGTACTCCTGCCCGCACGCCTTGCCAGCGTCGCCCTCGTAGGCACGCAAACATCCGGCGGCATCGTCAACTACGATGCCGAAATTGAACTCAACGACGTAAACCCGCTGGTACGGGTAGGCATGACGGCAGAAGCCAACATCATCGTCGACGAAGCACTCAACGTAGTACGCATTCCCAACGCCTACATCCGGCTGGATCGGCGTACCAACCAGGCCTTCGTACAGGTACAGAACACAACCACAAACGAATTCGAAGAACGCGAAATCACACTCGGGCTACGCGGAGAAGCATTCAGCCAGGTCGCAGGCGGGCTTACCACCGGCGACATCATCCGCGCAGACCTCAGCGGCAACCAGTTCGAACTATTTGGAGGATAGAGCCAACATCCATGTCTCATAACCGCTATCGCATCATCCTGACGAGCCTGCTGTTGCTGGCTGTACCGGCCACAGCCCTCGCCCAGCGCGGGGGCAACGTCGAAATTCTCGATGAATTTACCATCGAGCCAGATTCCCTCGTGGTCACAGTAAGCGCCACCGGCGTTATCGAACCAGAACGTTCTGTCGATCTCACATTCGAGCAATCCGGCCCGGTTGACAACGTCTGCGAACGCGAAGACGATGAACTCGCCCGGCGCGTCTGCGTACAGGAAGGCGACTCCGTGCGTCAGGGCGACATCCTCGCCCAACTGGACGCAGACGAACTCCGCGCCGCCGTCCGCGAGGCTGAGATCGCCCTCGAACTACAGGAACTCGCGCTGGAAGCCCTGATCGAGCCACCACGTGAAGTCGATGTCATCGCAGCACAGGCCGCCGTTGCCGCCGCAGAAGCAGCTATCCCCGCAGCAGGCTTCGGCCCCACCCGTGAACAGGTAGAGATCGCCCGTGTTCAGGCAGATCTGGCCCGCAACCAGCTCTGGCAAACACAGCTCAACCGCGACATCGTTCTTGACAGAGGCCGCGAGTTCTACGACGGCAACGTAGGCGAAATCCAGCAGGAAGGCGCTGTATCTGCCGCAGAATTTGACGTAACAATTGCCGACGCACAGATCGAAGCGACGATTCGCAGCGGCGGTGGGGCCGGGGCTATCGCCAGTGCAGAAGCCCAGCTCGTTCAGTCGCAAATCGCCCTGGAAGACCTGCTGAACGGCCCGGACGCTGTCGACCTGCTGCGCTTCGAAATTCAACTGGATCAGGCGCGGCTGTCTCTGGAACTGGCGCAGGCCTCCCTTGAAGACTCACAGATTGTCGCCCCCTTCGATGGAGTAGTCGCACAGTACAACCTCACCCCCGGCGAAAACCCGCCCATAGACCAGCCCGCCGTGCAAATCATCGACAACAGCGCCTTCTATGTAGAACTGGGCATTGATGAAAGCGACGTGGTAGACATCGCCGTCGGGCAAACAGTTTCACTACGCCTCGATGCCCTGCCAGAAGCCGAAATCTCCGGGACGATTGAGCGCATCGCCATCACGCCAGATCCAACAGCCACCACAATCGTATACCGTGCGCGGGTACTCCTCGACCCGACCGAAGCTAACGTTCGGGTGGGCATGAGCACCACAGCCACCATCGTAACGCAGGAACTGACCGACGTACTCATCGTTCCCAATCGCTTCATCCGTGTTGATCGTGAAACACAACAGGCGTTCGTCACCATCCAGCGCCCGGACGAACAATTTGAGGAAATCCCCGTCACCCTCGGGGAACGCAACGCTCAGATCAGCCAGATCACATCCGGTGTAGAACCGGGCCAGCGCATTGTACAGATACCCCGCGAAACCCTCGGACTCGGTGAAGTTCTGGGTGGCAATCCGGGCGAACAGCCAGAATAGGACAGACAAACATGGTCGCGCTATTTAAACGCAACGGCAAACATACAGAAATCGACAACCGGGACGAAGATGGCCGCAAGATCATCATCGACATCCGCAACATCAGCAAGGTCTACCGCATGGGCGATATTGAAGTTCACGCCCTGCGCGATGTATCCCTGAACATCCGCGAAGGCGAGTTCGTATCCATCATGGGGCCGTCTGGCTCCGGCAAAAGCACACTCATGAACATCCTCGGCGCCCTCGACCAACCAACCGGCGGCGAGTATTACCTCGACGGCGTGGACGTCGCCGCCCTACCAGAGCGTGAACTGGCCTCCATCCGCAACCGCAAAATCGGGTTCGTATTCCAGAGCTACAACCTGCTCAAGCGCACCACCGCCCTGCGCCAGGTCGAACTCCCCCTCATCTACGCCGGGGCCAGCGAACGCACCCGCCGTGCCCGCGAAGCCCTGGAAATGGTGGGGCTGGAGCGCCGTGTTGACCACCTCCCCACAGAGCTATCTGGCGGGCAGCAGCAGCGTGTGGCAATTGCCCGCGCCCTTGTCAACAGTCCCGCCATGATCCTGGCAGACGAGGCAACCGGTAATCTGGACAGCAAAAGCGGCACAGAAGTCATGCAGATTCTTCAGACCCTGAACGAAGAACAGGGCATCACGATTGTGTTCGTAACACACGACCCGTGGACAGCCCGCCACACCAAACGGCTGGTCATGCTGCGCGATGGTAAAGTCGTAGCCGACCAGCCCGTCCCGAACCCGCTCATAGCCGGTGAAGCCGAACGACCCAGCGAAGCTGCCGAACTCGAATCCATCTTCCAGGATACCTACTACGGCGGTGACGAATCAGAGTTCAACTAGAACCTGCTGAGTATTTCCGTAAATCTTCTCACATGCATATAGAATGAACCCAACCTGAGGGATAGCCACATCGGTCTATCCCTCACTCATGTCATTTCCAGACGTAACATAACGGAGGTTCCGTGGAATCCCTGCGCATTGCTCTTTCCAGTTTGATCGTTAACCGCCTGCGTGCCCTGCTCACCACACTGGGGATCATCATCGGTGTTGGTTCCGTCATCGCACTCATCAGCCTGGGCCGTGGCGTAGAAGACTTCATCGCCAGCGAGTTCGAAAGCCTCGGGTCAAATCTTATCGTTGTGTTTCGCTCTGCCCCGCAAAGCCCAACGCGCGACCGTATCGAGCCACTGACCACAGTAGAGGCCATCGACATATTAAATCTACCTTCCATCAGCAACATCGCACCCATCCACGGCATACAGGGCAACATCATATTTGGCCGGGAAAACATAGCAGACCAGGTCGGCTACGGTGTCACCCCCAGCTACGTCGATCTACGAAACTATGAGCCATTTCTGGGTCGCTGGATTTCCCAGCAGGACGTGAACGATCTTGCTCGTGTGATCGTTCTTGGCTGGAACGTGGCCGAAGACCTGTTCGGTGAGTTAGATGATGGACAGATTGACCCCACAGGCGCCACCGTCCGTTTCGATGGTCTACCCTTCACCGTCATTGGCGTCATGGAAGAAACCAGCGCCCTTGCCGGAGAAAACGGCAACGTGTTCATACCCATCAGCATATCGCAGCAGCGGCTTGCCTCTCCAGAGCGCTCTCGCACGCGCGACGGAGGCTACTACATAGACGCACTCTATATGCAGGCGATCTCAGAAGAAGCAACACAGCAGGCTGTCAGGGATGTCGAAGATTACCTTTTCTTCGCACATGAGATTGAGTTCGAAGGCGAACAGGACTTCACCGTAGTCAACCAGTCCGATCTACTGGCTTCCTTGAACGGGATTACGCGCAACCTCACCATCTTCCTGTCACTCATCGCAGCGACATCCCTGATGGTAGGCGGCGTCGGCATCATGAACATCATGCTGGTAACAGTAACAGAGCGCACCCGCGAAATTGGCATCCGCAAGGCCATCGGTGCCC
>JBCCQC010000266.1:0-6355 GCA_039024535.1 Chloroflexota bacterium | reverse complement strand
GGCAGGTAAAGCGGCGTTCCCTCGAACACCACATTCAAATCACCCCAGATGACCGACAGCACGCCAATCACCCCGAAAAATGCCCCGGCAACCATTCCCATCACAGTGTAGATAACCCCCTGCACCGCGATAAAGACGACCGCTGTCACGCCCTGCGCTGTGGCTTGATCTTTGAGGAAATACGCCGCGTAAATTCCCGTGTGTGTGGCCGTCACGATAGACAGCACTCCATCCAGATAGAGCGCATATGCTACAGCCACACCGCCAATCAGCAGTGTGCCCACTGTAATAGCCGTGAGCGCGGCTTCCTCTGTCGTGAACGTGGTGAACGGGTCGCGCAGCACAAATATCGTGAACACCACCGTTGCAGCCGCCCCCATTGCATACATTGACCCCGGCAACCAGCGCGAATAAAACCGCATACTGTCATATGCCCGGATGCGCCGCACACGCCCCGCCGCCAGTTGCCACCCGGCATACAGCATGCCCCGTGGTGTGACCGCCAGCAGGTCGTAGGTGCCGGTTTCGTGCTCGGTAGCCAGTGTGGTGGCAGCGGCGGCGGCCAGCCGTGCCCCGCTGATAACATTCGAAGTAAACAGCAGCAACGTCAGCAGGGGCAATGCAACCAGCGCAGGGTACATACCGAGAGCCATCAGCATCAGTAGCATTAGCCCGGTTTTCCACACATAGCGCGGGTATGGCTTTAATGGCTTTGTCTGCCGGAAGCGCACAAACTGCTCGTCAATGTAGCGGATTGCCAGCCACTGCTGCCATGCAAAAAAACGCAGTTTCAGGCTGTCTGGCTGGTAGAGCATCGGGTGTCCTGTCCGTTGGTGTTACGGGTCAGGGGTTATGGTACTGCATGGCGGGGGCAGGGCAAGCCATAAATGAGAGAAGCCCCGGCGTTTGGGGCACCGGGGCTTCTCCAGGAGCAGAGATGGAGCAAGAGATGATTTTGAGAACAGCCCTATGCAGGCTGATTTTCACGTTGTTGGACGAGCATCCGGAAAATGTCGGATTCCGTAATGATGCCGATGACCTGCTGTTTTTCGTTGAGCACCGGGATGCCGCTGATCTTCTTGTTCATCATCAGGTCGGCGGCGTCTGCAATGTGACTGTCGCCGGTCAGGGTAAGCACGTTACCGTGCATCACCTGCTCAACCTTCAGCCGGGCCACCAGGTAATTCAGTACCCAGATGCTCAGGCTATTGGCCGTAGAAGCGCGTGCTTCGCGTACATCGCCTTTGGTAATGATGCCGACCAGCTTCCCGTTTTCGATCACAGGCAGCCGCCGGATACCGTATTCGGTCATGGTACGGTCAGCTTCAATCAGTGTGGTGGAGGGGCTGACGGATACAACAGGAGTGGTCATCCATTCGCTTACTTTCGCATTAAAACTGGTCATCAGGTACCTCCGTTACTTTTTTCCTTAGATTTGTCTTTATGGTAACGGAGTTTGAGAGGGGTGTATGCTGCAATATGTCATGAGTGAGGTGTGAGATTTGTACTCATCAATCACTCAGGTTCTGGCGCAGGCGTATTGCGACCACCAGCGGCAGGTGATCTGACCCGACATTCCCGGCAGTTTGATAGCGCACCACATCCCACTCCGGCGAGACCAGCATATAGTCCAGCGGAGCCTGTATCACACCCATGTAAAACCACGTCGGGCGGATGCCGTGCCCATAGGCCCCCGGTTGCAGGCCGGTGCTGGCGGTCAATTGCCGCAGCGGGGACGACCACGGCGCGGCGTTAAAATCGCCTACCATAATCAGCGGTGTTTCCACAGCGTTCACGTATTCGACGTAAGCGGTGTACACATCGTTGCGGCTTTGCGTCCAGCGACTATTCAGTGGCGGCAGCGGATGCACACTGAAAAACGTCACCGGCTGGCCCTGCCAGTCCATCACGACTGATAGAAAACGGCTGCGCTCCGTCGTGTAGATGGTTTCTGCACTGGTGAACGGCGTTTTGCTGGCGAACATCAGGCCCCGCGTCCACCGCGACGGCTCTGCATAGACATGCGGGTACGCAGTTGCAAACTCGCTCTGCTCCAGATGCTCGATAAATTCGTAACGCGCCTCGGTAAACAGCACGAGATCCGGGTCATTTTCCAGCACGTAATCTACGATGGCTTCGAAGTCGTTGTTACCGGCATATACATTAATAGAAACCAGTGTCATGGCATCTGTACCGGGGGCGGCCTGTGCCGGGGCCGATGGCAAATAGTACGGGTACAGGATTACCAGATTGGGCACCAGCCCCACGACCATCACCAGCAGGTAGCGCCAGTTTACCCGCGCTGCGGCACCGGCAATCAGGCACAGCAACAGCAGCAGCGCAAACTGTATCGTAAAGTGCGTCAGCACATCCAGTGCCCAGTAGAACTGCCCCGCAAGGCTGGCAAACGTGAGCGCAGTGATAGTAAGGCCGGTGCCGAGGATGATTTTTTGTGTCATGGGTGCCTGCAAGTATGTGAATAAATTGATCGTCGGGGGAACGGTAGGGGCTTGATTAATCAAGCCCCTACCACAGTGAACGCTGGTCTATTTTAGAAGCTTTCTTGTGCGCGGATGTGGTCAATCAGGGCACGGCTGCCCATTTCTACCAGATCGTACACATCATCAAAGCGGTTGTTGTAGTACGGGTCGGGCACTTCGATTTCGTTCGTCAGCCCGAAGTCCTTCGCATAATGCAGGAACATGCCGACTTCTGCGCCGGTTTTGCCCATACCCTTCAGGTGGCGCAGGTTGGATCTGTCCATCGCCATGATGTAGTCGTAGTCTTCCAGGTCACGCAGGGTAACGCGGCGGGCCGTGCTATCGTAGGCGATGCTGTGCTCTTGCAGTTTTTTAAGGGTACCACGGTGCGGCGCTTCGCCAATGTGCCATGCGCCCGTCCCGGCACTGTCTACGTCGAAGTGCTCTGCAATGCCCAGTTTATTTACCATATCCTGGAAAACCCCATGCGCCATGGGGGAGCGGCAGATATTGCCAGTGCAGACGAAAAGAACTTTAACCATTCTGCGGTTCCTTTCCTGTGTTGTCGTGTGCAATGATTTTGCGACGTTAACCACGCCGCCTTAACGAAAACTTACTGTATGGTACCACGGTCGGCGGGGGGAGATGATAAATTTAGTGTAATAGTCTCCTCGTTACTCATACTCACGCGGCCCTCAATGACTGCGCCGTCTTCTGTGATGAGGGCTTCTGCGGAGATGTCGCCGATGATGCGGGCGGTTGCCAGCAGGTGGATTTTTTTGCCGGTTACGTTGCCGCGAATGTGACCCGCCACGGTGATGTTCTTCGCATTCACGTCTGCTTCGATGTCTGCCGTTTCGCCGATCAACACGTTTTCAGTAATGTCCAGCGCCCCTTTAAAGCGGCCATCCAGCCGGACGTTGCCGTCACTGTGCAGCGTGCCTTCGAGGTTGCTGCCCGCGCCCAGGGCTGTGTCAAACATACGTGCTGCCACATCACGGGTGACGGCTGGCTCAGCATAGGCGGCGTCTGGCTCATCATCCTCGGTATCCTCGGTCACAGGTGGGGAGGGCGTGTTTTCTTCCTCGGCCTCGGGCCTGTTGCCGTCGGGGTTGCGGCGGTTAAAAAAATCCATGCGCTAAAAATCCAGAGTCTCCAGCACGCGCAGAGCGCGTTTCATGCGGCGCTGCACAACCTTGCGGTCGCCATGCTTGCGTGCTGCTGCCTCGCTGATGCTGCTCCGGTTCAGGCGTTCCATGTCGTCGTAAGCCTGCTCCAGTGTCCACAGCCAGCGCTCTGCCCGGATGTGCCGTGCAAGTGCTTCATTACCGCGAATGTAGCCATGTTCGAAGCCATCCGCAATCATCGCCAGCGTGTGACTGTGGCGGTCGTAGTGATTCTGGCGGTAGCGGGGGGTATCGGCATAGGCGGGGAGCAGGAAGCGATAGCAGTGGATGAACCACGCGGCAAAGCGCGTGCCATTGCCCAGGTACGGGTACGGGTCAATAATCCCTACACGGCCATCCCGCTGCACAGTCAGGTTTTCTGGCGTCACGTCACGGTTAATCAGCACTACGGGTTCGTCCACGTCGCGCATGTTCTGCGCCCGGTCGAGTTTTTCGGTGGCGAGGTCGTGGTCGAACGGTGGGGCTTGCTCTTTGAGTGCCAGCAGGATGTTTTCGTTATAAGCCTGCTCAATTTTCTTCGTCAGCGAGTTGCCATCACGCGGGGAGACACCGTAAAGGTTCGCGCCATCCCATGCGATTTCGCCAGAGCCGGGGATGTGCGTTTTCTTCTGGTGCATGTTGCACATCATGGAGCCAATCTGCCGCCCGTAGCTACGCGCTGTCTTTTCGCTCAGTGTTGCCAGATCAAGGCGTGTGCCCATGTGCGTTTCAATAGTACAGGTGATGTCTTCGGAGACGTTATAGAGGAACATTGCAGGGCAGATGTTTTCCAGCGCACGGTTTGCCTGCATATAGTACAGGCTTGTAGATACATACTCCGCGTGCCAGTCGGCGGCATTATCGGCATAAAGCTGGGGGTGGCCGTAGGCTTCGGCTTTGCGAATGCGCACAATAAACGGGCGGGCATGTTGCGGCACCGTCACGCGGTAGGCGTTGTGCCATGCTCCGCTGCCTTCCAGGTGGAACGAACTGTGGCGCAACGTCAGCGGCAGGCCACAGGCACGCAGGGCCAGTTCCAGCCTTTCGCGGGTGGTATCGGTCAATTCTCTTATTGTAAAGTCACTCACGGGGCACACTCGCTAACACGACTATTCCAGTTTGCTCAATCTCATCACGGGTACGCAGGGTCGGGTCGAACCACTCCGCAAGGACGGCCAGCGCCAGCCCGATGATTACGCCGAGTCCCACGCGCACCACGGCATCAAAGCGGTCTACGATGGGTGGCGGGGCCGGGGTAATCTGGATGTCGTCCAGTACCGTTACCTGCGCCGGTTCATCACCAAACTGCGGGAAGTACCGCTGGCTGTCTTCGCGCAGTACATCCAGCGCGGCCTGTGCAATAATTTCCAGTTCGGCGGCATCCGGCCAGCTAATAAACATCTGCCCCACACTGCGCACATGGTCAGCGGCTGTGGGCAGCGCCTCTGGCGCGAACTCTACACCCTGCGCGGATGCCCGGATAGCAACTTCGCGTTTAAAGCTCGTCGTCAGGATCCACTCGGTCAGCGCACGCACCGTCAACTCTGACGACAGCCACACATCCTGGTAGTCGCCGTCGCGGTTGGGGATGGCATCTGGCGATTGCGCTGCGCTGTAGCGAACCACTGTGGTAAAGCCGCTGCTTACGGCAGGCGGGCTGGTGATTAAATCGTAGGCCACCACGCCCGTGACAATTACAATCGGCAGCAGCAGCAGCCACCACCGGCGCAGTAGTGCGCGTAAAAACCATCGTAGTTCACCGGGAATATTGTTAAGCATTGGTGTGTGCCGGTTTCTCCCATTGGAATGGCTTACGGGTGCGGGTGGCGTCGTGGGCTTGCTCTACGAACGACGTGATTTCCCGCTCGAAAATGCGCTGGTCATACTGTTCGGCCTCCCGGCGCAGGGTGGCCGGGCTGTACGCCGCTGCATCGAAGTTTTCCATGATTTTTGCGAGGCTGTTCACATCCTGCGTGTGGAACAGTTCGCCGGTGATGCCGGGTTTGACGGTATCCAGTGCGCCGCCGCCTGCATAGGCAATTACCGGGCGTCCGGCAGCCATCGCCTGCACTGGCGCAATCCCGAAATCCTCAAGGCCGGGGAAGATAAACGCCCTGCACCGGGCCATCAGGTCATTCAGGTCTTCATCTGGCACATAACCCAGAAACTCTACGGTGGGGCCGGCAATTTCCTGTAAATCGTCCAGTGCGCGTCCACGCCCGGCAATCTTCAGTGGCACTCCCAACTGTGTGGCCGCCCTCACCGCCAGATCAATGCGCTTGTAGGGTATCAGACGAGAGACACACAGAAAATAGTCATCGTAACCCGACGCCGGTTCGAAGCGTTCGGTTTCTACCGGCGGGTAGATAATCACGGAACTGCGCCGATAGTACGAATAGATGCGCTTCTGGATGGCTGTGGAAATAGCGATGAAGTGGTTCACGCTGCGTGTGGCCGTGAAGTCCCAGAAGCGCAGCAGCGCAATCATCGGTGAAATGGCCGCTCTCACGCCCCGGCCATAGCCTTCGCGCTTCAGGTAGCTATCCACCTGCCACACATAGCGCGTGGGGGCCAGGCAGTAGCAGATGTGCAGCGTGCTGGCATTGTGCCGGAACACGTGGCAGAACCCGCTTTTGTTGCTCAGCACCACATCATACGCAGACATATCCAGCGATGTCCATGCGGCGGGGTACAGCGGCAGGTAGGGCT
>JBCCQC010000265.1:0-6372 GCA_039024535.1 Chloroflexota bacterium | reverse complement strand
CGCTGGCTGCCCACACTCGGCGCAGAAGTGACGGTGACAGATGGCAAAAGCGCGGAAACACTCGGCATCAACGCGGCGGACTACCCCGGCGTCAATTTTGTGCTGGAGGAACACCCGGATAGCCTGCTGGACAGTGCCGATGTACTGTGTGTGAGTGGCGGCGTACCGCTGACGATTCCGTTTATTCAGGCGGCAGTAGAGCGAGGTATCCCGCTGTCTAACGACGCGCAGCTTTTTCTGGAACGGTGCCCTGCGCGTGTGATTGGCATTACCGGGAGCGCAGGAAAAACGACAACAACCACTCTCACGGGGCAGATGATAGAGCGTGCCGGATTCAAAACGTGGGTGGGCGGCAACATCGGCAATGTGCTGACGGACGTGCTGACTGACATCGGCCCGGATGATACCGTGGTGATGGAACTGAGCAGCTTTCAACTGGAATTGATGACACGCAGCCCACAGATTGCCGCTATTCTTAACCTGACACCAAACCACCTCGACCGTCACGGCACGATGGAAGCCTATACAGCGGCCAAAGCCAACATTATCGCGCATCAATCCCCGGATGATGTGGCGGTACTCGGCCACGACGACAGTGGCAGCTACGGCCTGTATGACGATGTGCAGGGCGACCTGCTGTGGTTCAGTTCGGAGAGTATGATTTCTGATGGTGCGTTTTTGCTGGGGCAGCGGCTCATGCTGGTGGGGGATGCAAACCCGTCCGGCGAGGCGCAGATGATCTGCGACTATAAAGATGTGCCCCTGCGCGGCGAACACAATCTGCGCAACGTGCTGGCGGCGTGTACGCTGGCCGGGGTCGCTGGTGTAACACCGGAGGTAATGGGTGACGCAATACGTGCGTTTGAGGGCGTGGAGCATCGGCAGGAAGTGGTGCGCGTGCTGGATGACGTGACTTATGTTAACGACAGCATCGCCACTGCCCCGGAACGCGTACTGGCCGCCTTACGCAGCTACCAGGAGCCACTGGTTTTACTGCTCGGCGGCGCGGATAAAAAGCTGCCATGGGACGAAATGCTGCAACTGGCCGCACGGAAAAGCCGCCACATTATCGCGTTCGGTGGCAGCGCCGCCGATATTGTGGCAAAGCAACTGCGCGAGATAGAATTTAAGGACTTCACGCGCGTGAAAACGGTGGAAGAAGCGGTGGCAAAGGCTCATGAACTGGCACAGAGTGGCGATGTTGTGCTGCTTTCGCCAGGGGGCACAAGCTACGACGCCTATAACGACTTTGCAGAACGTGGCAATCACTTTCGTGAGATTGTGAACGCGCTATAATCAGGTTCAAACATCGCATGGCAACAGAGTACGAAATAACCGGGTTCTTTTTATGACCGACAACGCACCGCAGTTTGTAGATAATGACGCACCACTCCCGCCAATTGTGCGCGGGCAGGCACGCAACCGTACTGGGGCCGCACCACTCCGGCCCACCGATGCACAGCGTCCGGCGTGGATTCGCTATATCACCGGGATTGATATTTATGCGCTCACCGTCGTGGGGATGCTGCTGGCCGTCAGTCTGATGATGGTGTACAGCACCACGTTCGACTGGGGCTACCGTGATTTTAACAGCCGTGCTTATTTTCTCGTCCGGCACATGCAGACGATGGCCGTGGGGCTATTTGCAATGGTCGTCATGAGCCTGATTGATTACCGTATTATCCGGCGCTTTGCACTCCCGGCGCTACTGGCCGTAATTGGTGCGCTGGTGGCGGTGCTGCTGTTCGGTGACGACACGTTTAACGCGCGGCGTGGTCTCATCGGTGGGCGCTTCCAGCCGGGTGAGGCGGCACAGCTTGTGATGGTGATTTATATGGCGGCGTGGCTCAGTGGCAAGCGCACAAAAATTCGCAGCATTACTTACGGGCTGATTCCGTTTGCGGTACTGGTGGGCTTTATCGGCAGTCTGGTGTTTTTGCAGCCAGACCTGTCCACGGCGGTGATTATTTTTGCGACCTCTGGCGCGATGTTTTTCCTTGCCGGGGCCAATATCATTCATATTGCCATTGCCGGTACCGGGATTGTGGCATCGGTGTTTTTCATGGTACAGCAGTTCACCTACGCGCAGGATCGTGTGGCAACCTACCTGACGGGCATCCGCGACCTGACGCAAACGAACTATCACGTACAGCAGGCGGTGCTGGCCTTTATTGAGGGCGGCTGGTTCGGTGTGGGCTTGGGTGCTGGACGCCAGAAGTTCGGCTATCTACCCGCGCCGCACACAGATAGCATTTTCGCCTCCATCGGTGAGGAACTGGGCTTTTTTGGCGCGGCCCTTGTGATTTTGCTGTATGCAGCATTTGTGTTCCGGGGCTTTGCTATCGCCTACCGTGCGCGGGACTCGTTCGGGTCACTGCTGGCGGCAGGTGTGACAATCTGGCTGGTAGCACAGGCGCTGCTCAACGTGGCGGTGATGACGGCTGCTATGCCTGCAACGGGTGTACCGCTGCCACTCATCAGCTACGGGGGTTCGTCAATGACGGCACTGCTAACCGGGGTGGGGATCATGCTCAGTGTGAGCAGGGTGAGCGCGAAACAACAGACCGCAATGGAACGGAGAACAACCGAGCGTGCGAATATTGATCGCAGCCGGCGGAACCGGGGGGCACGTGTATCCCGCTCTCGCGGTCGCCGAGGCAATTAACCGCGAATATCCGGGCAGCAGCCTGCATTTCGTCGGTAGTGTGGATGGCTTCGAGCGCCCTCTTGTAGAACAGGGGGGCGTTTCTTTTGCATCCTACGACGAGGTGCAGTCCGGGCCACTGCATGGCGTCCGTCCACTGACCGCACTCAGGAGTGTGTTCAAGCTGCTGGCGGGTGTGGTTCAATCTATCGGGATGCTGCGCAAACACAAACCCGGTGCCGTCCTGCTGACAGGCGGCTGGGTCGGGTTCCCGGTGGCGCTGGCCGCGTGGATGCTGCGTGTGCCGGTGCTTATCTTCCTGCCAGATATTGAACCTGCGCTGTCCATTAAAGTGCTGAAGTATCTGGCGGCGAAAGTTGCCGTTGCTATCCCGGAATCTACGTCATACTTTCCGGACGGCAAAGCAGTCATTACGGGCTACCCCATCCGGCAATCACTGGCGTCTGCGCAGCGTGAGGACGCTCTGCCACACTTCGGACTGAACCCGGAAAAACAAACGCTGCTTGTCTTTGGTGGCAGTCGTGGTGCCCGGACGATCAATAACGCGCTGGTAGCCATTCTGCCGCAACTACTGGCCGACGATGTACAGGTAATTCATGTTTCTGGCACGCTGGACTATGATGCCATCTGCGCAGAGACAGAAACAGAGCGCAAGCACCCGAATTATCATCTGCACGCCTATTTGCATGATGACATGGGGCTGGCACTGGCTGCCGCTGATCTTGTACTGAGCCGCAGCGGGGCCGGTGTGCTGGGTGAGTTCCCATTATTCGGGCTGCCATCAATACTGGTGCCGTACCCGTATGCATGGCGCTACCAGAAAGTGAACGCGGACTACCTGGCAGAGCGCGGCGCGGCCATCTACATGGCAGATGAGCGTTTAAGCGGCGATTTATACCCCGCGTTGCAACAGTTGTTCACGAACCCGGAACAGCTTGCTACAATGCGGGCGAACGTGTCACAATTGGCGCAGCCGAACAGCGCGGCGCGTGTGGCGGCGGTACTGGCGGAACTCGCAGGAGAGGACGACGACAAATGATTCAACTTGTGGGTGTCATGTGGATGATGGCGGTATTTTTTGCCATTATCGGTTTTTTGCGCGGGTTCACCAAAGAGGTTATCAGCACGTCGGGTATCATTCTGGCGTTATTTGCGCTGTTCCAGTTTGACCAGTACATCCGGGCACCGTTCCAGATTGCGGATGTGCCCAACGGCCAGATTTTTCTGCTCCAGGTGGTGATGTTCGCCATTGTCGTGTTCCTCGCGTATCAGACGCGGGCGCTGGGCATTGGTGATAGTGGTGATGACAACCGCGATGACCTTCAGGCAAGTGTGCTGGGCGGCATTTTCGGCTTTCTGAACGGGTATCTCATCTGGGGGTCAGTGTGGTACTTCCTGGATATTAACCAGTACCCGTTTTCGCCATATATCATTGCCCCGTCACCGGGTTCACCCAGTGACACCGCACTGAACATTCTGCCACTGGTGGTGCTGGCCGGTGGCCCCGGCGGTAGTGGCGATATTCTGGCGCTGGCTGTGATTGTGCTGTTTTTGATCGTGCTGTTCCTGATCTAGCGTATGATTTTTCAGGATGGGCAGCATATTCACTTTGTTGGCATCGGCGGGTTCGGGCTTTCTGCTATTGCACGAATTTTGCTGGAACGCGGCTACACAGTCAGTGGCAGCGACCGCAACGAGAACGCACTGACAACTGCACTGAAGCGCGACGGCGCGACGATTTTCACCGGGCACGATGCAGCACACATTACCGGCGTGGATATGCTAATTGTGTCGTCGGCTGTGCCAGATGCAAACCCGGAGCTTGCCGCCGCACAGCAGCAGAACATCCCGATTTATAAGCGGCTTAATGTGCTCTCGCATCTGATTGGCGAACTGCATGGCGTGGCCGTTGCCGGGACGCATGGGAAGACTACCACCACCGCCATGATTACCCACCTGCTGATTGAGAGTGGTCTGTCACCGTCGTATATCGTCGGTGGTGTGATGGCAAACACGGGTACCAATGCCGGTACCGGTACCGGGGATACGTTCGTGATTGAGGCCGACGAGTATGATAATGCCTTCCTCGGCCTGTACCCGGAAATTGCAGTCATCACGAGTATAGAGCACGACCACCCCGATTTTTTTAAGACAGAAGATGACCTGTTTAATGCGTTCCGCCAGTTTCTTGCCCGCCTCCAACGTGACCACGGCATTCTGGTGGCCTGTGCCGACGACCCCGGCGCGATGAAAATAGCGACCGAGCATCGGAAAAATAAGCGGCTGGTGTTTACCTATGGCCTGAGTGAAAACGCTATATTCCGTGCAAACAATATAGCCACGAACGATGATGGCACCACCTCATTTGACGTGATGCAGGGTCAGACCAATCACGGGCGAGCCACGCTGCAACTACCGGGGTTACACAACGTCCGTAATGCGCTGGCTGCGCTGTATGTCGCCGGGGTAGGCCATGATCGGGCACTGGCCGATGTAATCCCGCATCTGGCAACATTCCGGGGGACGGGGCGGCGCTTCGAAGTCCGCGCAGATGTGAACGGAATCGCTGTTGTGGATGACTACGCACACCATCCCACGGCCATCCACACAACGATTGACGCGGCGCGGTCACGGTATGCGGGGCGTGAGCTATGGGTGGTGTGGCAGCCACACACTTTTACACGCACAAAAATGCTGTGGGAGGGCTACCTGAGCGCATTTGCAGAAGCCGACCATGTGTTAATTACCGATATTTACGCCGCCCGTGAGGAACCACTTGAAGGCATCAGCGGTGAAACTGTCGCAGCGGCAATGAACCATGCGGATGTACGGCACACTGGCACACTGGAAAACACAGCCCATACGCTAATTGAGGAGGTAACGGCTCCTGCGGTCGTCCTGATTATGAGCGCCGGGGACGCTCCACAGATTGGTATTGACTTTTTAGCGGAGCGAAACCCATGACCACACTGGAAGGTTTACTGGGCGACAAACTGCTGCGCGATGAGCCGCTGGCAAAATATACCGCGCTCCGTCTGGGCGGCCCGGCGGAACTGCTCTATGTGGCACGCGAATCTAATGAACTGCTGGCCGGGGTGGTGCAAACCGCATGGCAGAATAGCATCCCGGTGCGGGTTATTGGCGGCGGCGCAAACGTGCTGATTGCCGATGAGGGCGTGCGCGGACTGGTTGTTGTGAATCAGGTGAAACACATGGCGTTTCATGGCAACACCGTTCACACAACAGCCGGAACCGGCCTCACGATGCTGGCGAACCGCTGTGCCTCGCATGGGCTGGGGGGCTTTGAATGGGGCGTGAGTGTGCCGGGGACGCTGGGCGGTGCTGTGGTGAACAATGCCGGTGCCCACAACGGCGATATGAGCGATTCTGTGAAAACGATCACGCTGCTGGACGCGGAGCATGGCCGCCAGACATGGAACGTGGCCGATTTGCAGTACAATTACCGCCACTCTGTACTGAAAGCCCGCACCGATAAGCGCTTTCTTGTGCTGGATGCCGTACTGGAAATGCAGCAGGCCGAACCAGAGGAAATTCGGGCAAAGATGGATGAGTTCCGGGATCATCGCAAGCGGACACAGCCACCGGGGGCCAGCCTGGGCAGCATTTTCAAGAACCCCCCGGATGATTATGCCGGACGATTGATAGAGGCGGCGGAACTCAAGGGACATACCATCGGTGATGCGGCT
>JBCCQC010000264.1:0-6382 GCA_039024535.1 Chloroflexota bacterium | reverse complement strand
TTTACCTGTGTCAATTAATTTAATCGAAGTTAGATTAGATTAATCGCAGTATACACCTGTTTTTGCCAGTAATCAAACGCAGATTCGGTTAATTGTTCATAGATTTCGTAGAAGCGAATGAGAAGCAGAGAGTTACGCTACAAAAAACCGTCTGGACGGTGTAGTATTCTGTAAAATGGAAAACCGTCTGGACGGTACAGTTAATGGCAAACAAAAAAGTATCAAAACGTGATCTGGTATTGCTGGCAGGCAACAACATTGTGCTGGAGCAGGGCCTTGAACAGTTGACGCTGGAAGCAGTCGCAAAGCAGGCCGGGGTGAGTAAGGGCGGGTTGCTTTATCACTTCCCGGATAAAGAGACGCTAATGCAGGGCATTATCCAGCGCTCGCTGGAAGATTTTGAGCGCACCGTTGATGATTTGTATACAACCCTGCCGGACGTGCCGGGGCGCTGGCTGCGGGCTTTCGTCATGGCAACGTTTGATGACGACCGAACGACGCCCAGAGCTTTTATCGGCATGACAACGGCGATTGCCAGTCGGCCAGATTTGCTGGCTTTACTACAATCCACGTATAGCGATTGGATGGAACGGGCAATCCAGAGTGGTGTTACGCCAGAAACGGCGCGGCTGGTTATTGTCGCCACAAATGGTGTGTGGCTGGAGCGTATCTTCTGGGAGGATGCGGGACAGGATCACCTGAAAGATAGTTTGCTGAATCTCATATCTGAATCTGTTGATGGAGAGGGTTAAAAATGCCGATGGAATATCTGTGGAAAGCAGCAAGTGCGTGGTTTATGGGTTTTTTCCCGCTGGCAGAGATTTATGTTGCGGTGCCATACGCCGTTGCGCTGGGCCTTGATGATGTATCGGTGATTCTGTGGACAGTGCTGGGCAACTTTACACCGGCACTGCTCATCATTGTGATGTACCGACAGATGATGCGGATTCCGCGTGTTGCCAGTTGGCTGGGCGGGTTAGTGTCTGAAAAGGCAAAGGCGCGGGTTGACCGCTGGGGCGTGTGGTTTGTTTTGCTGGCAACGCCGCTCACGGGCATCTGGGTGATGGCGGCCACTGCGAAGATTTTGCAACTGCGCAATACACAGTTTCTCGTGTCGGCACTGGTCAGTATTCTGGTGTACGCTGTGGGCATTCTCGCCGTCATGCGGTTGGGGATTGCTACACTCGGCTAAACAACGTGCCTGTACCAGAATTAAATCCACGAGTCGCCGACTGTCCATAAAAGTAACTTATGGGCAGTCTTTTCGTTTTTTCTGAATGGTTCTATCGGGTCGGAAATTTGTTCTATACTGCAATCACACAGGAGTAACTGCACACACAGAGGATAAATCACATTGAAGAAGATACGCGCAGTATGGGACGAGTACCCGCGCCAGTTCTGGCTGCTGCTCATGGCGTCGTTTATTGACCGGCTGGGTGGGGCGCTGGTGTTTACGTTCTTCTCGCTGTACATCACAGAGAAGTTCGGGGTGGGGCTGACGCAGGCCGGGTATGTATTTGCCGTGTTTGGCGTAACGGGGTTCGTCGGGAGTATTATTGGCGGTTCGCTGAGTGACCGCTATGGGCGCAAGGGGCTGATTATCGTCGGGCTGGTGGCGAGTGCAGTATTGAACCTGATGATGGGGCTGGCGGGGTCGCTGAATATACTGCTGGGGGTGGCGACCGTTGCCGGTTTGTTCGGGGAATTGAGCCGCCCGGCACATCAGGCCATGATTGCGGATATTGTGCCGGAGGAAAAACACGCCGAGGCTTATGCCGCAATGCGCGTCGCCAATAACACAGCGATTGTGCTGGGGCCGATTATCGGGGGTTTGCTGTTGAATGTGCTGCCGTTTATTGTGTTGTTCGTTGCGGATAGCGTGACGAGCCTGATTGTGGCCGGGATTGTACTGTTCGCGCTGGTGGAAACGCACCGCACCACCGAAGATGACCGGGCCGGGGAGGATTTTTCGCTGCGGTCGTACATCACTATATTGCGGAACCCGGTTTTTGCGGCGTTTCTGGTAATTGTGACCGTGGTGGGGTTTGTGTATTCCCAGATGTATACCACGCTGCCGGTTTTCCTGCGGGATGTGCATGGCATCCCGGAAAGTGGGTATGCCTATATCCTTAGCATGAACGCAGCGATGGTGGTGTTGTTGCAATTCCGGGTAACGCGCTGGCTCCGTGAGTATGCGCCGCTGCTGGTGATGGCGGGTGGCGCGCTATTGTATGCCGTCGGGTTTGCGATGTACGGGTTCGTCGGGAATTATGGGCTGTTTATGGTGGCGATGGCGATTATCACTGTAGGGGAGATGATGGTGCTGCCGACGGGTAAGGCTTTTGTGACGAGGATTGCGCCTCCGCAGCGACGGGCGCGGTATATGGCGGTTTACAGCTTTACCTTTGCGATCCCGGCATCTTTTGCGACGTTACCGGCGGGGCTGGTGCTGGATAACTTTAACCCGAATCTGCTGTGGATGGTGTGCGGTGTCGTGGGGCTGCTGGGTATGCTGGCGCTGGTGCAGCTATATAGCATAGTACGCGAACGGTCACAGGCGGCGGTGGCCGAAGCAGCATAATCATCTCTCACTCAGATGTGTTTAACGGGTGTGCGTCACGATCTGTACACATCCAATCACAGACAGGACGCACACTATGACCCTCCCTGACGACGCTTACACGCAACTGGCCGATATGCACATCTGCCGCGTGCTGAACGGACTATGGCAGCTCAGTGGCGCACACGGGCAAATTAACCCGGCTGCCGCTATCCCGCAGATGCACGACTATCACAAGGCGGGGTTCACCACGTGGGATTTAGCAGATCACTATGGGCCGGCAGAAGATTTTGTCGGCAAATTTAGTGTTCAACTGAGCGACGAACAGAAAAAATCGCATCTCGCGTTTACGAAGTGGGTGCCGCGCCCCGGTGCGATGACGCGCCGTGTGGTGGAAAGCGCAATTGATGTGTCGCGGCGGCGCATGAACGCTGAAACGCTGGATATGTTGCAGTTCCACTGGTGGGATTATGGCGACCCGCGTTTTCTGGATGCGATGGCACAGATGGCAACGCTGCGCGATGAGGGCAAAATCCGGCACCTCGCGCTGACAAACTTTGATACGCCAAATACGCGGCGCATTGTGAACAGTGGCGTGGCGGTGGTCAGCAATCAGGTGCAGTTTTCGCTCATTGACCGCAGGCCAGAGGTAGCAATGATCCCGTACTGTGAAACCAGCGGCATCAAATTGCTGACGTATGGGACGCTGGCGGGTGGTTTGCTCACGGATCGGTATCTGGGCCAGCCAGAGCCACGTCAGTTGAATACGGCCAGCCTGCGCAAGTACAAAAATATGGTGGATGCGTGGGGCGGGTGGGCGCTGTTTCAGGAATTGCTGCGGGTGCTGCGCACGGTTGCGGATAAGCACGGTGTGAGCGTTGCGAATGTAGCGGTACGGTACATCCTGCAAAAACCGGCGGTGGCGGGCGTGATTGTGGGAGCGCGGCTGGGCATCAGCGAGAATATGGCAGAGAACGCGAAGGTGTTTTCGTTTGCGCTGGATGATGCGGATATGGCGGCGATTCATGCCGTCACCGATAAGTCACGAGATCTGTACGCTCTCATCGGTGACACGGGGGATGAATACCGGCGTTAGTTGACCTGCAACGATACCAGAACAGCATCTGCGCCGCTTTCGGTGGTCAGACGAGCGCCGCTTGCCGGGTCATAGAGTCCAATTGCCATGCTGTAGGTGCCGGGTTGTATATCTGCCGGGATGGGTACGGTGAACTTACCGGCAACCAGGTGCTCGCCAGGGGTGTGCCACGTAGATGTAGGGCGGTAGGCGGTGCCGTTCGGGGGGGCATCGCCCTGCGCAAGGATCACAGTACGGTCATCTGGTGGGGTGATGTGAATGAAGGTGCGGTAGTCTGTTGCGGGCTGCTGCTGTGTTTGCCAGTAGAGCCACAGTTCCACAGTTTCACCGGGTGCCGGGTCGCTGGTGATCGTGTAACCTTCCAGCGAAATCTGCTCACTGAATACCTCGCCGATGGGGTTTTCGACCGGGTGGGTGTGGTACACCAGCAGATTCGGGTCATCAAGGCCGCGCCGCCATGTACGCCACTGATCGCGCTCGTTTTGTGGCGGGAACTGTGCCACCAGCGTGAGGCCTTCCAGCAAATCGGCTCCCTGTGGGGTGGATTGCATGAGGGTGCGGGTGGTTTCGTCAAGCTGGATGAAGTCAAAGCCTTCGGTATCGGATGCATCCACGATAAAGTCATCTGCGGTGTTCAGTTCAAAGGCCGGGTAGTATGGAAAGCGGCGGCACGTCCACACGAAGGTGAAGGGGCGGTCGTCGGTGACGAGAATGCGTGATCCGTCAGTGTCGTCAATGTCTACAGGCAGGGTATTGACGGCCCAGTTGGTGAAGGCGGCGTAGGATACAGGCAGGTTGCGATAGTGGATGTGCTGCCATGCGCCGATAAACAGCGGTACCAGCCATGCAGCCACGGCTATACCGAGCAGCGAGTTAGCAGCAGGGCGGTTCCATGCTTCGGCGAGTGCGCTGGACAGTGTGACCAGCGCGAGTGCCGTCATGATGTGTGCAAAGCCAGAAACCGGGATGACCTGGCGCAGGCCATCGTAGTAGTAGGCGAGTGTAATCACCAGGTAGAGCATGTGCAGCAGTGTGAGGCCGAACAGGGCTACAAATGCCAGCCGTTGCAGCGTGTTGCCGCGCCGAAGATAAAGAACCCCACCGATGAGGAGCACACCGAGCATCACCAGAAGCGGCATCCCGACGTGGTGGGCGATGTTGCTGGCCCGCAGCAGGTAAAAAGCCGGGTCGAGGGCGTTGGAAAATGTGCTGCCGGTGACAATGTTGGTCGTTTCTACGTGACCGGCAGAGATAAGGCGGGTGGCACCATAGCCGAAAAAGAGCCACGCCGCACACGCTGCAATCAGCGCGAATTGTATCCCCAGAATGGCACCCCATCGGCGGGCGTTGCCACGCAGCAACCACAGGGCGGCTCCGACGCCGAAGCCGAGCACGGGAAATGCCGGATATTTGAAGATCACGGCGACAAGGCCGCTGGCTACACTGAGCACAGCCCACGCCGGACGTTGATTCTCTATGGCAAGCAGCGCGAACCAGAATGCCAGCAGATAGGCGATGTGTTCGTAGGTTTGCGGGAAGGCGTATTGTGTTTGATCGAGAATCTGCGCGTTGAACAGCCATGCAGAAATGGCAATGAGTCCGGCCACGTTGCCGCCCAGTTTACGTGCAATCAGGGCAATCATGAGGGCAGCGACGAGATGGAACGGGATACCGAACAGGCGCAGATTGCTGATAACCTCGCAGGCGGCTTCCCATGCAGATTGGCCGGTCGTCCACTCTGTATAGGACTGTGCCCCGGCGTTAAGCGCGAGAATGCCAGGGGGATAGCCGGGTTTCCACAGGTCGTTTTCGATGATGCCCCGGTTGATGTAGATTTCGTGGAGGTTGTTGCGCTCGTCTTTGCTCTCGTAGAGGGGCAGGCCACGGTCGTAGCCGGTGATGTAGAAGTAGCAGGCCACACTCAGGATGAACGCCACGGCAACCCACCACGTTTGCTCCGCTGCGAGTAAAGTTTGCAGTCGCCGCATGTTTACCGTTCTCAAATTTGCGAATGCGCGTCATATTAGCGAACGAAACTGAACGTGTCAATGGAGGTGGAAATGGCTGAGACCGGCACAGATTACCAACTGGAGAACTACGAAGTGGTGGCGGCGGAGCATCCGTGCCCCATCTGCGGGAAGAAAATATTCGAGTGGGGGATTGTGAGCCGCTTCACCCCGCTCACGTATCGGCGGGGGTTCCGTTTTTTTCGCTCGGATCCGTCACTGGGGGTGAAGGCGCGGCACTGCCTGACGTGTGATCACATTCAGTTGTTTGTGGATGAGGGGCTTTCGTCAGAGCAGCGGCGGGCGGCGTTGTGGGTGTGGCTGGCGGCATTTGTGGCGGTGGTGATTCTGGCGTCGATTGTGCTGGTGTTGATTACCTGAGTCAAACGGTCGATTTTTGTGCCCACACCTGCGCCATCTGTGCGACAGTGCGGGCGGTGTTAAAGTGAATATCGGCTATGTCCTCGACATCCGGGGCGTAGCCGCCGCCCATCATAACGGCCACCGGGATATTGCGCTCGAAGCACATGTCGAACACGGTGCGGTCGCGCTCTATCAGGCCCGCTTTCGTCAGGGACAGTTTGCCCAGCCGGTCGCCCTCCCATGCATCTGCACCGGAGAGAAAAAATGCGATGTCGGCGTCTGCGTGGTCGAGGGCGTACTGTACCCCTTCACGCAGGCGGTTCAGGTAGTCCTCGTCGCCTGTGCCGTTATCCAGAC
>JBCCQC010000263.1:0-6401 GCA_039024535.1 Chloroflexota bacterium | reverse complement strand
GGCGGCTCCATCATCGGCGCAGAACAGTTCTATCTTGTCAGGTCAATGGATTTCATTCTGGAGAATCCAACAATGTTAATCGTGGCGGATCTATTAGAGGACTTTGTGCTGCGCTGGTTTCCAGTTTGTACCGCCATCCTCGTGATTGCGCTGTCCGTAAAGGAAAGACGCCTTTACGACGTAGATCTGATCGCCAATCGGTTTTTCGTCAACAGCGCCGTTTTTATCACGCTGGGGCTACTGTATTTTGCAACCGCGAACATTATCGTTCAGACATTAGGTGCCAGTAACCTGCTATTCGCCTACGTGGTGGGGCTTGTGGCACCCTTCTCTCTGTTCACACCGATAAACCGACACATTCAACGGTTTGTTGATTCACGGTTGTTCCGGCTTCGCTACGATATTAATCAGATCAAGCGATTCCAACAAATGCACAACACCCCGGTCAAAAAAGGGCTAACGCGCCAGACATTCGGCGGCTACAGGCTCTTAAAGCGCATTGGGCGTGGAGGAATGGGCGAGGTATATCGGGTCACTGATGAGGCCGGACACGATATTGCACTCAAACTGATAAGCAGCATGTATCTTGATGATACCGGGATGCGCGAGCGATTCGAACGCGAGATAGAAATACTATATGATCTCGATCATCCCTCGATTGCATCAATTGTCGATTCCGGTGTGATAGATGGCACCCCCTATTTTGCGATGGAATACATTGAGGGCGACAGTCTCGAAACAATCATCGATTCCGCCATAAAAATACCCATTTCACGGGCCGTAGAAATTATCAGCGATGTGGCAGTTGTGCTGACGTACATTCACAACCGTGGCCTCGTTCATCGTGACGTGAAGCCCGCCAACATCATGGTCAAAGCGGACAACCGGGTTGTATTGCTTGATTTTGGCGTTGCAATGATTGTCAACGCCACCCTGCAGACCGAGACGGGTGCCGTTGGTACGCTGGCATACATGGCCCCCGAACAGATTGCAGGAACCAGTGAGATTGATGCACGAACAGATGTCTACGCACTGGGGGTCGTATGTTTTGAGCTGCTGTCCGGCCAGTCTCCATTCACTGGTAAAGTCGCAAATTTGCTATTTGCTCATTTGCACCAACCCGTGCCAGATTTATGCGACTTACGCGCCGATGTCCCCGAGCACATCAGAGATGCGGTTTCTAAGGCGTTAGAGAAAGACCCGGATGACCGTTTCGAAACCGTCGAAGCCTTTGCGAGGGCAATACGAGGAATTTAGCTACACCGGTGCTCCCCTCGGAATGCCTTCCGGGGGGTCATCGCACGCAGGGGTTAACGACCTCCACAACATGGAGTCGTCCCGCCAGAAAAAGCTGTTCCACACTCCGGCGGTTCCGCTTTTACGCAGCGCCCCCGGTGCCACAACCGGCAAACAGAACTGGCAAAGTGCCGCACAGGGCCATCGCTGCGGCTATGCTCCCTACTACCGATTTACGCCCTGCCGTATGTACAGTATCATGCTACAGAACGCTGGATGACGACACATGTTCCCTCACAACAACATCCAGCCGAACCCGCTGGGGTGTAACCCGACGAGCAACCCGTCACAAGCCTCACAACTTCAGTTGTTGTGGTCAGGCAGATGCTAAAGGCTGTCACAGGATGAAACTCAATAATTCAATGCTGCTGTCCAGGTTCCAGCCCATGTCGGTGGGCCATGTTGTCGATGTTCCGCTTGCTATGCCACCAACCCGCAGCCATGTGACACTCATCGTCGCCCCCGCTGGCTTCGGTAAGTCGACACTCGCCGCGCGACTGATCGAAAATCAACAGGAGCGCTCCGTCTGGCTGACCCTCGATGAGCACGATAACGACCTGGCTCAGTTTGTCCTGTATGTCGTCAAAGCCGTTCAGCAGCTTGAACCCACAGTAGGGCAGGACGCACTCAATGCCCTCTACACAGATGCACCCCCCTCACCAGAAACACTCGCCACCCTGCTTATCAACAGCACAGTTGCCATGCAACAGGGGCTAACCCTCGTTCTGGACGACTATCATCTCATCAACAACCCCGACGTACATCAGTTCATGATCGTCACCATCGCCAATGCCATCAACGGGTTCCGCTTTATCGTCACCTCACGGCATGACCCGCATTTTCCGGCACGTTGGCGGGCACGTGGTTGGATTCACGAAATCCGTACCGATAACCTGCGCTTTTCAAATCAGATGGCAGCAACCTACCTCAACCAGCAGATGAACCTCAACCTGACGTCGGATGAGATTGAGACGCTGGTCAGGCGCACAGAAGGCTGGATTAGCGGCTTACAGCTAGCAGCACTGGCGCTGCTTTCTGCACCAGATCGCAGCCAGTTCGTGACAATATTTGGCGGGAGCCAGCGCTTTGTCATTGACTACCTGATGGAGGAGGTACTGGAGCAGCAGCCAGACCACCTCCAGGTTTTCTTGAGGCAGACCGCGATTCTGAATCGCATGAGTGCAGATTTGTGCGAGGCCGTAACCGGACGAACCGACAGCGCCCACATCCTCAAACATCTACACGACCATAATCTGTTTATCGTCGCCCTCGGGCGCGGCTGGTTCCGCTATCATCAGTTATTTGCCGATGTACTCCAGCTATCGCTATCTGCCGATGAACAAACCGAGCTACACCAGCGTGCAGGCGACTGGCTTCGAGGTGAAGGATTGATAGAAGAAGCCGTCTCTCACTACATCCGTGCAAATGCCCTCGAAATAGCGGCAACCTGCGTGGCAGATCTGGTAATCGCTTCGATTGGCATCGGGGATCATCTGCGCCTCAAGCACCTGCTATCGCTACTGCCAGAAACAGCACACACACTGCGCCCCGAACTGCTGCTGGCCCGCAGTTGGTTCGCAACCCACGCCTACCAGTTAGATAGCGCCACAGCACTGTTAAACCAGATCAACACAGACGATGCTGAACTACAGGCATGGATTTCCGCCATTCGCGCCCTCATTGCCTATTCACGCGGTGAGATGACCGCGATTCTGTCGCACATCGAGGCAGCGCGGCCATACTCACAATCACCGGAATTAACCGGCATGTATGACTGGCTCAGTGGTGTCGCATTGTGGGAACAGGGGCAGCCACAGCCCGCCATTGAGCGCATCCGCACGGCCCTGCGCTCCCCCAGCGTCTACAACGATCCATTCGGCTACAGCGGTATCAGCTACTTTCTGTCAGATTACCTCAATCAGATGGGGCGGCGGCAGGAAGCCCTGGCCGTGTGCGAGCGCCTGATGGATGAACTGGTAGATGCAGACGACAACCTTCTGGCGCATGTCGCCCCGATCGTTGCACAGGCCGGGATTTTGCACTACGAGGCAAATGAACTGGACACCGCCGCATACCTGCTCAACACCAACATGCACCTCAGCCAACCGCTAAACCTCACGCCAGCAATGGTGATTGGTCGCGTGTACCTCGCACTCATCGGGTACGCTCACGACAATAAAGAAGCCGCCTATCGTATGCTGCACGATGCGCGGCACATCACGAACCGTACAGAGTCGCACCCGTTTTCGCTCACAGTCGATGCGGTAGAGAACTGGCTGCACATGCGGGACGGCAACCCCGACCGCATGACCCACTGGCTCAAGGAGCTACCACTCACCCCTCCACGCTTGCCGTTCACCGTGTGTTTGATTGCGCTGCGTGGACTGATCCATACACAGGGTGAAAACGCCATGCCCCTGCTGCAAACACTGGAAGCAACTGCACGGCAGGCAGGTCATGATCGGCGCTTGATCCCGCTGTTCATCCTCAGGGCGCTGCACCATGACCGGCAAACTGACCACGAGGCCGCTTTCGTTGCCCTGCGAGAAGCCGTCCGCCTGGCAGCAGTAAGTAACTACCAGCGAGACTTCCTCGATGAGCCGCCGCGCGTGCTCGATATGTTGTCGCGCATCCGGGACGTTTCACCCGGCTTTATCGACAGCCTGATCCAGCGTGCGCCACAACCGTTCAACGTCCAACAGCCATTGATCGACCCGCTGACTGAACGCGAGCTTGAGGTCATCGAACTGGCGGCGCGTGGCTACTCCAACCGCGAGATTGCCGCTGAGATGTTTGTCGCCGTCAGCACCATCAAAACACACATCAAACACGCCTTCAGCAAACTGGATGCTGAAGGCAGCCGCACACGTGCCATCGCCCGCGCCCGTGAACTGGGCCTGTTACAAAATACCTGATCTCCCCCCTCGGGGGGAGGACGCTCCCCCCACCTTTGCGCAATACTGAAACCAGATCAAACAAATTGAGAGGGTTCAGTATGATCGCTCAGCCAACCCACTACATCATCATTGTGAAAGGGCACTTAGGAAAGCACTTGCGCTCCGCCTTTTCGGGGATGGTCTGCACCTCACAGCCAGACGGCACAACTGCCATCAGTGGCAACCTGCCAGACCAGGCAGCAGTGTTCGGGCTGTTGAAGACCATCGAAAGGCTCAGCCTGACCCTGATTTCTATTCAATCACAGCAGGATCAGTAAGCAAATCTGTATCACCGGGCGGCGGCAATCCAGCGGGTCGTCCAATCACACATCTACCATTCTCAAAGGAGCTACATCATGTCACAGGTTGTCTTCATTACCGGCGGAACTAAAGGAATCGGGCTTGTTATTGCCCGTCAACTGAGCGAACAGGGCTACACCGTTTACGGAACCAGCCGCAAGCCGCAGCAGTCCACCGCACACGGCATCCACCTGCTGCCCCTTGATGTCACGGATGCGGAGGCCGTGACACGGACAGTCGATCAGATCATTGATGAGGCCGGCAAGATTGACATCGTCATCAACAACGCGGGCTATGATCTGTACGGAACCGCAGAAGATACGACCATGCAGGAACTTCACGCACAGATGGACACGAATTTTTATGGTGCCGTGCGCATCATGCAGGCTGTGCTGCCCCACATGCGTCGTCAGCGGAGCGGCAAAATCATCAATATCAGTTCGATAGGCGGGCTGATGTCTTTGCCCCTGAACAGTGCCTACGCTGCCAGCAAATATGCGCTGGAAGGCTACACTGAATCGTTACGCTATGAGATGCTGCCGTTCAATGTGTATGTCTCGCTGGTTGAGCCGGGCCAGGTGTGGACGGAGACGCTGCATAATGCCTTCCCCACCACGGAGCGCCAGACAATCTTTGATGTTGACGCGGCTGCTGAGAAATCCCGCGAGCGCGGTGCAAACACGAGGCTGAAGCCCGTGCATGTGGCGGCGACGGTTTCGAAAATTGTGGCCGCACCGCGCCCGAAACTACGCTATGCTTCCGGTTCGCAGGTGCCGCTGGTGGTGGCGATGAAGCGGTACATGCCGGGGCGTATGTTTGAGTCGATGGTTATGGGGCAGTTCGTGAGGCCGTTTTTGAAAAGCTGATGGCACTGTGTGCGGTGCAGGGCGACCCGTTGTCGACTTCGTGCAGCGGGTCGTCGGGGGTGTTTGCACGCATTCACGGCGAACCGGGCGCAACAAGCATCATTTATGTTATGGGAACCTGAGATCTCATCCTCTGCTGTACCTGAACACCCTCCACGGGTGTTTTTTGTTGCAGGCCGGGCACGTTTTTGCGGTGGGCGAGGCATGGCCTCGCCCCTACATATTAATATCCTGGTGGCGGCGGTGGCGGTGTTTTCCACGTTTCCCGCCGCCATTGTGTGATTTGCAGGAATTTGCACGAATTGCACAGTTTTTCTCTCGAATTTGCGCAGTTCTGGCGGCGTGTGGGCCGGTTCCCGGCGGCAGATGGACGGGATATGGCGGTATTCCGGCAGGATGGGGGCATGTGTGTGTTCCCGGTGTGTGCGTGATGATTTGAGGGTAGCATGAATGGGGCGGTGCAGGGTGAGCATATGCACGCGGATGTGATGTTAACCCCATCCCCCGGCCCCTTCCCCGCAAGCAGGGAAGGGGAGCCATCCTGTGATGGTGTACGTCTGTGAATTTGTCTTCCCCGGCGCGGCGAAAGTGCATAATTTTGTGTAGAATAATGGGTGAGTAGACCGCAGGAAACACAACCCATGCAACTGGATAAAGACACCCGCCGCGAACTCCGACAACTGCTAATTCCTCATGTGCAGAGCGCGGCCTGCCGATTGATGACCTAGTGTAACCAATGCAGATGAAATAGAGGAGAAAAATCTCTATATGATGAAACGTCGTATACTCCTTGCCGTGATCGCCGTGATCTCTGTACTGCTCACTTTGGGTGTGTTGTATATTCTCTTAGCAACACCTGGCTCAACAGTCAATGACGCAATAGACAATGCTTTGACGGAAACCACAGTAGCAGAAACGGCACTGGCAGAAACGGCTACATTCGACGCGACTGTGCGAGCGGGGGTTCGTAAAACCCAGACAGCAGTCGAGCGGGCATCTCTTG
>JBCCQC010000262.1:0-6407 GCA_039024535.1 Chloroflexota bacterium | reverse complement strand
CGACCAGCGCGAACTCATTGTCGCCGTGTGGAACGAACTGGACACGAAACAGCGCTTTATCTGGAATAAGCTCATCACCGGGAGCTTTCGGGTGGGCGTCTCGCAGCGGCTTGTGACCCGTGCGCTGGCAAAAGTGAGTGGACTGGATGCAGCCACTATCGCACACCGTCTGATGGGCAACTGGCAGCCCTCGGCGGCGTTCTTCAAGGACTTGCTCAGCACAGATACGAACGATGCAGACATCAGCCGCCCCTACCCCTTTGCGCTGGCGTACCCGGTTGACGACGATAAACCGATCAGCGATCTGGTGACGAGCCTGGACGACTGGCAGATTGAGTGGAAGTGGGATGGTATCCGCGCCCAGCTTATCAAGCGGCAGGGGCAGGTTTTCCTGTGGTCGCGTGGTGAAGATCTGGTCACGCACAGCTACCCTGAAATCGAGAAGATGGCACAGCACCTACCGGATGGCACTGTACTGGATGGCGAATTGCTGGCATGGAAGGCCGACAGCGTCATGCCGTTCAGTCAGTTGCAGCGCCGCATCGGGCGCAAGCGGGCCGGCAAAAAGCTACTGGCTGAGGTGCCAGTTATCTTCATGGCATACGACATCATGGAGCACGAGCACAACGATTACCGTGAAAAACCCGTTGAAACCCGCCGCCACACACTGGAAGCACTGGTCGCAACGATCACCCATGCCCACCTCAAGCTATCGCCATCTGTACAGGCGACCACCCACGAAGAACTGACGATGCTCAAAGCACAGAGCCGGGAGCGACTGGTAGAGGGGTTTATGCTCAAACGTCACACTTCACCGTACCATGTAGGGCGCAAAAAGGGCAACTGGTGGAAGTGGAAAGTTGAACCGTACACAGTGGATGCGGTGATGATCTATGCACAGCGTGGCAGTGGTAAACGGGCCAGCCTGTACACCGATTACACGTTTGCAGTCTGGGCCGATGATGACCAACTGGTTCCGTTTGCGAAAGCCTACAGCGGCCTCACAGACGAGGAGATCCGCTCACTGGATAACTGGATACGCAACAACACAAAAGAGCGCTTCGGGCCGGTGCGCAGCGTGCCACCCGTTCAGGTTTTCGAAATTGCATTCGAAGGCATTCAACGCAGTACGCGCCACAAGAGCGGCGTTGCGGTTCGGTTCCCGCGTATTTTACGCTGGCGCAAAGACAAACCACCCAAAGAAGCCGATAATCTGGAGACCATTGAAGCCCTCATCCCCGGCGAGGACACCCCATGACGGGCGTTGACACACGGCTGCAACCGCTGGAAGCGTGGTTCACCCGGCAGGGCTGGACGCCGTTTCCATTTCAGCATGAGGTGTGGCGGGCTTACCTTGACGGGGAAAGTGGTCTGGTTCACTCCCCCACCGGGACGGGCAAAACCTACAGCGTGTTTCCGGGGGCGCTGGTGGAGTGGATGGAAGACAACCCGCCGCCGTATCCCACAGAGGTGAAACGGGCAAAAACACCCCCGCTGCACGTCCTGTGGATAACGCCGATGCGTGCGCTGGCCGGTGACACCGCGAAAAGCCTGCAAACACTGGTGGATGCATTCGGCCTGCCGTGGTCGCTTGAAACGCGAACAGGCGACACATCATCCACCGTGCGCGGGCGACAGAGCCGCAAACTGCCGACCGTGCTTGTTACCACGCCGGAAAGTCTCTCGCTGCTGCTATCCAGAAAAAACGCGAGAGATTTATTCAAACATTTGCGCCTCGTCGTGGTAGATGAGTGGCACGAACTGATGGCAAGCAAACGCGGGGTGCAAACGGAACTTGGCATGGCCCGGCTGCGCCACTGGCAGCCTGACCTGCGCATATGGGGACTGAGCGCGACACTTGGCAACCTGGACACAGCGTTGCAGACGCTGCTGGGAGCCGTGAACCCGCACACGGGGGAAATTCCGCAGGGGCGGCTGGTGAAGGGTGATCTGTCGAAGAAGATCGTAATTGATAGTGTGAGTCCCCCGGTAATCGAGCGCTTCCCGTGGGCCGGGCACCTCGGCCTGAAGCTTCTGCCACAGGTCATCGCTGCCGTTGACGAAAGCAAGACATCACTCGTGTTTACCAACACACGCTCACAGACAGAAAGCTGGTTTCAGGCCATTTTAGATGAGCGCCCGGATTGGGCCGGTATCATTGCGCTGCATCATAGTTCACTCAGCCGGGATACCCGCCGCTTTGTAGAAGACAGCCTGCGCGATGGCACGATGAAATGCGTGGTGTGTACATCAAGCCTTGATCTGGGCGTGGACTTCCCGACAGTTGACCGGGTGATGCAGGTCAGTAGCCCGAAGGGAATTGCACGGCTGGTACAACGCGCAGGGCGCAGCGGGCATCAACCCTACGCCGTTAGCCGGGTGACGAGTGTACCGACCCATGCGTTAGAACTGGTTGAAGTAGCAGCGGTGCGCCATGCCGTACAGCAGGGCAACATTGAAGCCCGCCAGCCAATCTTGAATCCGCTGGATGTACTGATACAACATCTGGTCACGGTCGGGCTGGGCGGTGGCTTCGACGGGACGCTCTACGATGAGGTGCGTACAACCGTTGCTTTCAGTCACCTGAGCCATGACGAATGGCAGTGGGCGCTCGATTTTGTGATGCGCGGCGGCGACAGCCTCAAAGCCTACGAGCAGTATCAGCGTGTGCAGGAACAGGACGGGCGCTATCACGTCCCGGATAAGCGTATTGCCACCACACACCGCATGAACATCGGCACTATCACCGGCGATGCGAGCCTGAAAGTAAAGTATCTATCGGGCAAAGAGGTTGGCTTTATCGAGGAATCATTCATCAGCCGCCTGAAACCCGGTGACAAATTTACGCTGGGCGGCAGAGTGCTGAAGTACCTGCGGATGAAAGATATGGAAGTTGTGGTTCGGCGCGATAAGGGGACAAAGGGTGTGGTGCCACGCTGGTACGGCGGGCGCTTACCCCTATCAACAGAACTGACGGATGCCGTCCGCTACCTGCTCAACCACCCGGATGACAGCCTGGAGATGAAGGCGCTGGCCCCGCTGCTGGCACTGCAACGCAAGTGGTCACGCATCCCACCAATGGACGGCCTGCTGGTAGAGTGTGTTAAAACCCGTGATGGATTTCACCTGTTTTTTTACCCTTTCGAAGGACGTGCTGTCCATGAAGGTTTAGCGGCTCTTGTTGCCTATCGGCTCAGTCAACAGAAGCCCATAACATTTACGCTGGCAAGCAATGACTACAGCTTTGAACTGCTTTCACCGGATGAAGTGACACTGAACGAGAAAATGATACGCGAGATCTTCTCCCCCACCAATCTACTTGATGACATTCTCGCCGCGATGAACGCCAGTGAAATGGCCCGCCGCCAGTTCCGTGAGGTCGCGCGGGTAAGCGGACTGGCAAACGGACGGTATCCGGGTGGGCAGAAGTCATCACGGCAATTACAGGCCAGCAGCGGCCTGATTTACGACGTGCTGGAAAACTACGACCCGGAAAACCTGCTGCTGGAACAGGCCCGCCGTGAAGTGCTGGAGCGTCAGCTTGACCAATCACGGCTGACGGAAGCGTTAAAGCGCATCGCACATGGAGAGGTCATTCTCACAGCGCCGCCGCGCCCTACCCCGTTTGCATTCCCCTTACTTGTTGATAGATTGCGCCAGACTGTCAGCAGCGAGACGCTGGAAGATCGCATTCTGAAGATGGTCACGCGCTATGAAAAAGCAGCAGACGCATAATGAGCCAGCTACCGGACGCGATTACGATAGCAGTTGCGAATACCCGGCTGACGCTGCTGCCACAACGGGCCATATGGTGGGCAGAGCAAAAAACGCTCTTTGTCGCCGATGTACATCTGGGTAAAGATGCAACGTTCGGGCAGATTCATCTGCATCTTGAAAACCGCCAGACTGCCGATACACTGCACAGGCTGACGCACCTGATTCACACTTACAATGCGGAAAAGCTGGTCATCCTCGGTGATTGGATTCATGCAGAGCGGGGCTTAACGCAAACAACCATCCAGCAGCTAAACGACTGGTATGACGCGCACCGAGCAGTGAAAATCACGCTGGTTATGGGCAACCACGATAGCCGCATTCGCAACCTGCCTGCCGGTGAGAACATGGCAATTGTCGGTGAGCCGTATGCACTGGCACCGTTCAACTGCTGGCACCACCCCCACAATGCCAGCGATGGCTATCACCTGTGTGGTCATCTGCACCCCAACATCGCCCTGCGCGGGAAGGGCCGCCAGCAACTCACCTTACCCTGCTTCTGGCAGCAGGCAAATAGCATCATTCTGCCTGCTTTTACCACGTTCTCTGGCAAAGTTGCCATCCGTGCCAGTGCCAGCGATCACGTGTATGCGCTCACGGAGCAGGGCATTATACGGGTTTAAATAGCACTACCCGGACGCCCCACGCGGCAAATTAGCAAATGTCATCCGGTGTCACGTATGTTGCAGATAGCCACCCGCGCAGGCCCAGATAATCCACATAATACCAGTTGCCAGACTGCTCAAACGCGGTCAACGTCACGTCATAGGGGATAGGCCGGATAATGGTGTTGCTGGTGCCGGGGCCTTCGCGCAGGTTGATAATAGCGTTCGTCGTCACCATGCAGCCGTCCGGCAGCGTTGCCACCTGTGCTGCGGGCACAGTCTGTGGCTGTACCGGCGGCGGGGCCTGCCCGTTAGAAACCAGCACAATCGTGCCAGAGTTGGGAATTTCTGCACAGGTAAAGCCGTTATCGGTTGTGGTGGGCAGCGCCACCGTCACACGCGGCATCCCGGTTACATCACGATAGTAAAAGTCCCCGAACCCGCGCAAACATACACTCACCGTTCCGTTCAGCGCTGGCACTGTTGCCCCGGTCACAGTCAAACCGAACACCTCCGCACCGTTGAACACCCCCTGCTCCAGCAAAAACTGATCGCCAATCTGCGCTGGCTCCACACGGAACGTGCCATTGGTAGCGACCACACGCACAAACACATCACCATCCGTCACCGTGCCAGCAGGGGCTTCCCCGCGTATAATCGTGTTCGGGAGCTGGCTAATCTCAAATAGGGTCATCGGCCCCAGTGGAATCGTCAGGCTGGTGTCGCTGCCGGGAACTGGCCCGACCACCGCATTATCTCTATCATCATTGGTCACGGCCACGTTGTCTACCTGTGCCCCCACGATGATGGTTACACTACCAAAAGCCAGCCCGCCATCGACCGTATCTACTGCAAAGATATTGAGGATGTCCACGCCTTCGGCAAACGGCGTGTAAATCAGCGTGGTCAGCACAAGATTGACATCAAGGCGCGGCCCCTCCAGTTCGAGGTTAGCCGTACCGTTACCTTCTGCCGTCACGGTTGCCATCTGGAAAGACATCCGCTGGAACTGTGCCCCGGTAGAGCGCATTGTTTCTATAGTGTCATCTGCGGCGGCGGTTTCACTCTGGTTGATGATGTCCAGACACTCATCAGAGGCCGTAGGGTCAAAGTCTACCGCACCCTGGTTCACCAGACTCGGATCAACCTGAAGGGTTCCATTGTTGACGGTCAGCCGCACCTGCACATTACCGTTCGAGTTCGGGTTACGCAGATCCTGCACCGCCACACCGGGGATCACACGTGGAACGCCGACTTCTGCGGTTTGTGTGGGCGGCACCTGCATCACAATATCCGTAATGGAAATACACACCAGCCCACCGCCTACACGGTTACTGGCGCTATCCAGCACGGTATACCGAAAACCATCCACCGTGCGCTCCGGGTTGGGGATCGACCGATAGTTAAACGACCCATCCGGGAACACCTCGATTAATTCGGCAAACTCCGGCAGGCCATTGGGGTCTATCTGCACGGTATTCGGCACATAATCGAGATCGTTCACCAGCAGGCCACTGGCCGCGTCGACCATCAGCGTTTCCATCAGAGAGATTGAGTAGAAATCCGGGTTGAAGGTGGCCGCTACGGGCTGGCAGCGGCCTGCCGGGGTGAAGTTACCAACTTGCGACACAAACGGCTCAAAAGCTACTGCACCACCCCCCGGATTTTGTAGTCCATCGCCAGTCCCTGGCCCGATGCCGCTCGGCCCGGTGGGGCTGCCCCACCAGCTATTGGTCAGGTTCACGCTCGTACTACTGGCCTGCACAAAACTATCGCCGTTAGTGGCAAAACAGGTTTCAGTGGCCGTTACACTGCCGCCACTGCTATTGTAGATGCCGCCGGTATTATCCACAATCACCGTAGCAAAAAGATTCAGACTACCACTGCCGGTGTTCCTGATCGCCCCGGCGAGATCACCGGTATTCCCCCGGATGGTGCTGTCTTCGATAGTCAACGCACCGGTGTTGTCAATTGCAGTGACGCTGTTCTGCTGAATTGTGGATTGCCGCAGCGTGAGGTTCGCCCCGG